>JAEOSP010000716.1 GCA_016840305.1 Candidatus Hodarchaeota archaeon | reverse complement strand
TACGCGATGAAAAGGGAAAACCAGCTGGTTGGGCTTTCTCTTATTCAAAGTCCCCTTATCATGTTAACATGGGAGGGTTATTGGTTTTATCACCTTTTCGACGACAAGGATATGCTCGAAAAATTACGATTGACCTTTCTTCAAAAATTTTTCAATGTGGTAAAAAACCCTTAGTTCATGTTCATAAAACAAACCAAGCCTCACAGAATTTGCTCAAAAACCTTGGTTTTGTCAAAGGTGAAGAAGTATTTTTTGGCAGAATTCAATTTGAAGAATTATCGGAATAAAGGATCCATAATCGACTTTGCAGCTGAATAAGGATCAATTTTTTTGTTGATGACGTCCATTAATAGCTTATCCCATTCCTGTTTGTCGATCAAGGAGTTCAACATATTTTCAAATATTTCTACCTTTATTATTTCATTTATTTCCCGCTTTCGACGCATCTTTTCTAATTCAAGCACAAGTGGTTTGTTTTTTGGATCAGTAAGAAATGCCTGATGTTTTAGAATATTTTCAACAAGTTCATTGATACCAGTAATGGGCGGAATGTTTGATGTAGATATGACTGGAACCTGCCATCTATCTGGATCTTTAGCTTTTGGGTCGAGTGTTAGAAGCAAACGTAACTCTTGTGCAATTTCTTCAGCTCCAGGACGATCTTTTTTGTTAACTACATATATATCAGCAATTTCCAATATACCAGCTTTGATAGCTTGAACTGCGTCGCCAGTTCCAGGGATACCAATTACAATGGTGGTATGTGCTGTACGTACAATTTCAACTTCACTTTGACCCGCTCCTACAGTTTCTACAATTATCATGTCAAATTTAGCAGCATCTAGCACTCGGATTGCATCTATTGTTGCTCTAGATAGACCTCCTAAGCTTCCTCTAGAGCCCATGGATCGAATAAAGACATCAGGATCTGAACTTAACTCATCCATCCTAATCCTATCACCAAGTAAGGCTCCTCCAGAAAAGGGTGATGTTGGGTCAACAGCTATAATTCCTACTCGTCTATTTCGTTTCCGAAATTCAAGAGCAATATTGTTAACAAGCGTAGATTTACCTGAACCAGGTGGTCCAGTTATCCCGACAACTAAGGAGTCCCCTGTATAAGGAAAAATCTTCTTAATGAAATCTTCACATTTTTCAGGATAATTTTCAATCAATGTTATGGCTTTAGCAATGGCTCTCTTATTACCTTGCAGAACTTTATCAACGAGTTCCATCAATTGCTACTCGCCCAATGTGAAATTAGAAGATACGATCAATCACAGCAATTAATATAAACAGAACCCCTGTTCCTATGATCCCTAAGAATATTGCTAGCCCAAAAGTTTCGATGTTGCTTGTTTCTAGTGCGTTAAGACCTGCGTAAGCTACTAAGGCCCATATAATCATTAATCCACCTATCAAAAAATATTCTTTCCAGGTAAGTCGGTCGAGAAAACCCATAATTTGTTCTATCTCCTTGTAAAATTGTAATAAAAACGAAATTCTGATTAAGTTATTTCCTACACCAGTATTTATAAATTTTCATCCTTTTTTCACCAAAAGAATGTCAATTTTTTCCGAACAATTCAACATAACAATTGTTAAGTTGTTTCAAGATTTTCCTGTTATCACTCATTTGGGAGGTAATAACTCCAAATGTTGATATTTTAATATATAATGTTTATTTAACATTACTTTTTATAAAAGGATGTCGTATTATGAGTGAATCTACATATAAAAACAGTACTTACCTGCATTCCAGATATTATAGAAATTTCATTACTTGGATCCTTGGGCATCTCTTAAAACACAAATTTCTATTTTCTATTGGATTTCTGTTAATGTTTTTGGGAACAGCTTTTTCGATTATTATTCCCCTTGTTTTACAATTTTTCTTTGATGAAGCAATCAATAGTGATTTCAATACGATTTTAGGAGCTAGTTTACTTTTTCTCCTCCTCTATGTCTTTAATTTCTTTGCATCTTCCCTTGGTTCATGGGTAAATGCATGGTTTTCGGAAGAAGTCGTCAAAGACGTCCAAAATGAATTTTTCGAGTCCATGCACTCAAAATCGATGTCCTTTCATGATAGCGCACGAACTGGCGAGTTATTAGCAATGGCAACAAGTGACTCCCGACAACTTTCATGGATGCTCCTTTCAATCTTAATGTTTGGACTTGCTATTGCTACAACTGTAGGTAGCTTGATAGCCATGTATTCATTGGATCCATTTTTATTCTTTGTTTTCCTGTTATTTGTACCTTTCATTGTCGTAGCAATTGTATTTTACGGCAAAAATCTTGGCCCTGTATCAATACGAAGACAAGCATTATTTGCACGATGGCAAGCTACACTTCAAGAAAATCTTGCTGGTATCAGAGCACTTCGAACCTTATCTAATCGACAAAAAGAGTTTGATAAATATGATTCAGATTTGAAGGATGTTCGAGAAATCCTCATAGAGCGAGGTATCATCTCAGCACGTTATTTTCCTACCCTTATAATATATTTCGCGATGGGAGTCCTCTTTGTACTAGGAAGTTATTTTGTTTATCTTGGTGAAATGAGTGCAGGAACAGTCATTGCATTTAATAGCCTTGTACTTCTCCTCCAAACGCCTAATCAATTTATTCGATTCACAATTTTTCTTGGATCAATGGGATTTGCCGGAGGAAAGCGTGTATATTCTGTTATTGCTGAACAACACCTTCTTGAAGAGGGTGACCATCCAGTTACTCAACTACGTGGTAAAATTCAGTTTGAGAATGTATCATTTCGCTATAATCAAGAGGGCCCAGATGTATTAAAAGATATTAATCTCACAATTGCCCCTGGCCAGACAGTAGCAATTATAGGCCATACTGGTTGTGGGAAAACAACTTTACAAAAATTAATCCATAGACTGTATGATCCCACTAATGGTAGAATATTAATTGATGGTATAGATATTAAGAATTATCCAATTGAAGATTTACGAAAGCAAATTGGAGTAATAGAACAAGATGTGTTCCTCTTTTCTGCTAGTATTAAAGAAAATATTCTTTTTGGAAGTAATGGTGATTCTGAATTAGCTGATACAATGATTCAGGTCGCTAAATCAGCTCAAATTCATAGTTTTGTATCTAAACTACCCAAACAGTATGACACTGTAATTGGAGAACGAGGAATTACTTTATCAGGTGGTCAACGACAGAGATTAGCAATAGCTCGTGCTTTTGTTATAAACCCACCAATTCTAATTATGGATGATTCGACCTCAGCTATTGATGCTTATACCGAGGCTAAGATTCAAAGTGCTATAGGTAAATTGCTTGAATCCAGAACAACAATTATCGTTACTCATCGGTTATCCGTGTTAAGAAAAGCTGATGTTGTAATATTAATGAATGGAGGGGAAATTCAAGAGGTGGGTACACACGATAAATTATATTCCCGTAATACAGATTATGCAGAGATGTTCCAGCAATTTGAGAATTTACCTCCAATTCCTGAAGAAATGCTCGTATCAGAGGAGGGTCTATAAATGGCTTGGCATCTAT
>JAEOSP010000715.1 GCA_016840305.1 Candidatus Hodarchaeota archaeon | reverse complement strand
GCTGCGACTTTAATTCTGTTAGGATGCTTTTAATATCATTACGCTGTTGTTGCAATAACTCGGTACGCTTCTTCTCTATTGCAAGGTCTTTATGCTCATCATGGATATGTTTTGCAAGTGCATCATCTATCTGATGGCCACAAAACGGGCATTTTTCTTGAGTCTTATCCAGTAATTTAATACCCAAATTAAAGAATTCAGCCCGATCTAAAATATGTTGGACAGTGGCTAATGCAAGCAATTCAGTATATTTTTTAACAAACGGGTCTGCGATACACTCAATAAAAAAAATTTCATCCTTGGAATTTGAATTCAATTCTTCTTCAGAATAATTCGACAGTGTAATGCGACCTTTGAAAATCTTGACAACAGCATCTTCTCTAATTTTCACGAGCTGTTGGAGAATGGACTTTTCTTCTGTCTCTGAAGGAACACGCTTACTACATTCGGATATTACAGCCTTATAGGCTTCTGCTAATCCAGTTATACCTTTCTTGAAAGCCTTTTCAATAGAAACTAAAGAGGGTTGGCTTGCAAGACGAGACTCAAGTGTAGAGATATTCTTTAAAAGCTGGTAAGCTTCGGCAGGAATAGAAGTATCCGGTTTTGTACAAAGAGAAACAATATTACGCTGAAATATATCTAGCTTTTCTAATCCAAGAAGATTTGCGAATCCTTGAAACCGCTCATCTGGCTTAACTAAAAGAAGATACTTAAGAGCATGCTGTAGAATGAATGGTCTGGGAGCATTGGAGATTTCTTGGGCTATTGACCAATTCTTAACCTCTTGACCATTAACAAATCTTTGGATAACTTCATTCTCATTCATTTTTCCAAGAAACTCAATCTCATTCCCTTTATTATCTATAAAGTTTACTTTCACAAAAGGGATTAATGATTCTTGTAAGTGACAGTTACGGTATGATCCTCTATATTCTTCTTTAGAATCTGCCTTTTCAACCTTAGAGGTTAACCCGTACAGAAGCCACTCAAATGCTTCTGAAATGCTAGTTTTGCCATAGCTATTAGGTGCGTAAATGAGAGTAAAGAGGTCATGAAAATCGATAGTACGCTCTTCATTAAATCCCCGAAAACCTTGAATGGATATGTTCTTAATCTTCATGATACAAAACCTCCATAAGTATCTTTCCTAACTCAGATTCCATGGATTGTACAGGATCATCACCTCGATATGCCTGAATGAGTCGTTTGTGAACAGGATCCGATAGCTCCACTAACAACTCATCAAGGTATTCCTCATGAAAGAAATGTTTTGAGGTTGTTTCATTACACATATGTATTCTCCTTATAACACTTTTATATTGGGCATATTACCTAATCAATTGTTTATGGATATCGTTTTAATTAATATGAACGTTTATATAATAACTATATCAAATTTAAAGCATTACTATTATATAGCAAATTCGAACAGCGTTAAGATAATCGTAAAAAAGTGTTTGATCAGAATGAATTAAAAGAAAAATCATTTAATTGTACTTATCAAATAATTCTACCCCAAACAATTACAATCGCTGATGGGAATTGAAAAGTAACTTTAAACCTCCCCTGCAAATAGAATTGAATAATCGGACTTTTCTTTGTAAAACCACGCCTTATTTTTTACCAAAAAATTCGGATTAATCTGAAGACAAACATGTACAACAACTGGAATAGAGTGACCCCCACTTAGAAAATTGCTTTCCAGTTTTCAAAATCATCATCGAATTCATCACCACCAACAAAAATGTCCACGCAGATCATTGACCTGCATGGACTTCGGAGTGTTTGGCGTAATACAACATCCACCAATTAAGTCTTTATCGATTTTTATCGGTTTTAATGTAGAGTGCTAAATACTAGTTAATTGATTTGTATCCGCAAACCGTGCATTTTATCGAGGGATTAAAATCAGGTAAAACAAGAAAACCAAATTCATCAACACTAGTGTAAGCTTCCCTTGATTAGCTGTGTCTGTTTATTGGATTTTTCGTTAAAAATATGTTCTATGGAAATGAAAAATTACAATCAACTTGATTAGCTGGATATTGAGTTTGAATTATTATTAACTTTATTAGATATATTGCAAAGAACTGTTTGAACAATTAGAAATGTTTCGATCTCCTTTGTTACCAATAAGTTGAACTTATCAAGTGACTAAAGTCTCACTTAGAAAATCAATCCTGAGACGATGCTCAGACATTATTTCATTATAGCTCTTAGATTTTTGAGGCGCAACAAGCTCTATACCGGAATCAATATTTTAGGGCTTTCAATATCACTGGCTGCTTCATTTATCATTTTACTCTTCGTAATCAATGAATTTAGTTATAACCATTGCCATAAAAATAGAAGTCGGGTTTTCAGGGTACTTAACTACTATGTAGAGTTCGATATAACTATGTCGGGCACGCCCTATATCCTGGGAAAGACTTTAAAGGAGGAATTCCCCCAAGTAGAAGAAGCAGTTCGGACCAGGTATGTAAGAGGATTT
>JAEOSP010000714.1 GCA_016840305.1 Candidatus Hodarchaeota archaeon | reverse complement strand
GATTTCGCAAAACTGAATAATTTGAACTGACAGGATTAGCCACTTCGATATTGTTTTTTAGAATCGATTTCTTCTGTCCCATATTGTCTGATAATTTTTCTGGAGAAGTTAGTGTAAAAGAAAGGACTTCTTGTAATGCACATCCGCTCAAAATACTACGGACATGATTTTCACTTGCAGTTCGTTCAGATAATCGACCTACTGTAATAACCCTCCAATCAG
Organism: Candidatus Hodarchaeota archaeon; assembly: GCA_016840305.1. The sequence continues at coordinate 4,529 of JAEOSP010000714.1, read as the reverse complement.
TTTGTTCTATATTCATATAACCATATGCGATGGCAATTTCTTCTGCAATATCGACCCAATGGAGTAGGTCAACCCTATAAGGAGGGTATTTTACCAATATTTTGCTTTTTTTCTTTATGGCATCGAACCTTCTCTTTTTAAGAAGTTCTATCATGTCTGTTGGTTTTAGATTCAAATTTAAGTATTTTCGTATATCCTGGGGGTCGATTTCAATTTCAAAAGGCACTGTTTGTGGAGTAATTATCAGTTCAGACGTATCAAGATATTTTGGTGGATATTTAATTTCCACAGAGAAAACTTCACCACCGCGATCTCGGAGAGCTTGTGTGATAATTGTAGTTACAACATTTACTACTTCAAGATTCGTTCCAGTTACTTCAACTAGAACATCTGTAGTGTCCTCGGTTACTCTACCTACGTCATTTGAATTTATTATTGGAGGCATTGAGAGAACTTTGTCCCTTTTATCTCGTAAGATGGGAAGATCTCCTTTCTTTGGTAGTATATCTTGGTATTCCAGTCCTTTTTCATGAACTTTTAGTATTTTATCAAGGGATAACTTCTTTGTATAGCCAAGAGGTACAAAGGTTGTTGTACGAGATGTTAAACCATAATAGATTGGGCTTTCAATCATTTTAATATTATAAATTCCAATTGAAGATCTTTTCCGTTTCCGACCATAAGAGAAATCAACTTTTTCTTGTAATTGTATCAATTGCTTTATTAAAAAGTCTGTAAAACATAATCCACGTATTATAGCTGCTCCAATATATGGACGTACAGATTTAATATTTGGATCAACTTCAATCACATATCCACTAGGTTCTGCAGATATTTCAGGTAGTCCTTCATTCCCACCAACAATACCTTTTACTTCACGAGTCAAACCTTCAACTGACCAACAATCTGGACGATTACTTGTCTTACAATCAATTTTAATTAAATCATCATCGAGATCATACTCTTCAATTTCACATTTAGCATAACTGAACAGGTCATCCAAAGTATCAACAGTTGTACCTTGAGGCAGATTTAGTAATTCTAAAACATCTTCATAAGAAATTTTGTAGGAAACCATTTTTCTCAACCTCATACTCTAGGTACTGTACGCAACCACTCCAATTTTTGAGTAAAAAGCTCACGAATATCATTTATACCCTGATTGACCATGTAAAGTCTATCAACTCCTAATCCCCATGCAATGACAGGATCTTCTATTCCAAAAGGTGCTGTTACCTCAGGCCTGAATATACCAGCTCCTCCAAATTCAATATATCCTAATTTTGGGTGTCGAGCACTAAGTTCAACTGATGGACTGGTGAATGGATAGTAATCAGGCCTAAATTTCACTTCTGTTGCTCCAGCCACTTCGATTGCGAAGGATTTCAGTATCCCTAATAAATCTCTGAAAGTAATCGTTGGATCACAGACGATTCCCTCCATTTGGTTGAATTCAGAAAGATGGGTTGCATCCACAGAGTCGGGTCTGTAACATCGGGCAATCGAGAAGTATTTTGAAGGAATCTTTAATTTGTATAATGTACGAGCACTAATTGCTGTACCTTGTGGACGAAGTAGTAGTCGGGAAGCTTTTTTTGAGCTCCATTTATATCGCCAGCCTCGTGACCCAACAGGCTCTCCTGTTTCGTGAGCTTTTTGGACACCCTTAACTAAACTAACACCCCTAACCAGTTTTTCTTCTGGAAGCTTTCCGTAGGAAGGAGTTTTAATAGAATAAACATCAGACCATTCTCTGGCTGGATGGTCTTGTGCTTGGAATAAAGCATCAAAGTTCCAGAATTCTGTTTCAACTAAAGGACCCCTCATTTCTGAAAAGCCTAAAGCTAATAATTTCATTTTTACTTCTTGTAGGAAGATTAAATAAGGATGTTGTCTTCCAACTGGGATATTTTTTGGTTTTGCAGTAATTTTATATTGTTTAAGCCTTAAAGATTTCCAATCACCTGATCTAATATGTTCAGGTGTTAATTTAGACACAGTTTCGATAATGGTAATCTTGGGAAGTGAGGTTTTTCCTTTCTGGGATATCATCACGTAAGATTGTTGACGTTCCTTTAATTCAATTAATTTTCGACGTGTTAACTGAGAGAGTATTTCCTCACCTATTTCCTGAGTGGGTTGTTCTGCTAATGCTTTCACAGCATCTTCTATCTCAGAATTTATCTTTTTTACTTTTTTTACTAAAGTCACAGTTCCTTTTTCAATGGTAATTAGAGAATTTTTCCTTAGTTGGCCAATAGCAGCATTTACAGCCTGTTTTGATAGATTTATCTCACTAGCGATATTTGCTAAGGAGATAGATTTATTTGAATGTAAGAAAGCTAGAAGCTTGTTTTCTGGTAATCCCTCTCTCTGAATAAGCTCTCCCTCACTTGTAAGCTCTGCTCTTGTCACAATATCCATTTGTCGTGTTACAAGATCCTTTTGAAGCAGTTGAAACATCAATAATTCTACTTTAGCTCTTGGAATTTGTAAAATATCAGCCAGTTCGTTAAGGGTTTTTTTCCCACTAGAATTTACTGTAGTCAACAGTCGATTCATTTCTTCAGTTATTGAAAGAGAATCTTTGGTCAAATAATTAACCTCGTGTGATAAGAAGAATATGCCAATTCTTGATAAAAGTTGAGCCCAGAGTCGTTGTTTAAAGCTTACGAAATCTAATATGAAGAAATCTTACTTGAATTTCACCTAGCTAAAGGATAATAGATCATTCCCTTTTTTTCAAAAAAAAGAAGGGAAGAAAATATTATTTTCCCTTATTTCCGTGCTTCCGCTAGAACCTTTTCCTCAGGATAGAATTTGATAGAAATTATTGCTAGGATTGCAAAGCCTGCAGATATAGGTCCAAGTAGGGATAATCAGAAAGTTCCAGCTAGATCTGGGAAGGTTTGATGAATCACTGCAGTTCCCCCGTAAGACGATCCAAAGATACCAAGTATTACACCCATAAATAGGACAGCTATACCACCTGCGAATCGTGTCAAGATCCCTTGAGTTGCAAAATGCATAGCTTCTCTTCGAAATCCAGTTACTGATTCATCGTAGTCAGTTATATCACTGATTAATGCATCAGGTAGAACCAAGAGGGCAGCTGCTGGAAAACCGACTAATAGTACAAGTATTAACGTGTGAATCAATTCCAATCCTGGTATCCAGCCAACTGTGAATAACAGCGATAGAATTACTGCAATAGCTCCCAAGGAGATCATAGTAGCTTTTCGTTTACCAACTCTATCGGTCATCATTTTTGCAGGAAGTACACCAAGTATCGCAGTAATAACAAAAATACCTGGCATAAATTCAGCAATCAAATTTTCTTCTCCTTGGAACGCAATTTCTTTTCCAAATAGGGCTAGTGAGCCAATAATTACCGCTTGCATCATCGTAGCTAGTATTGTAAAACCTACGTACGGAATAAACGGTTTATTTCGTAGAGTTTGGGTTATTTCTTTGAAAAAATTGAAGTCAGATGCTGGTTTTGTAAAATCACGTGGGATTCCTGATCCAAATGCGGTAATATAGAAAACCAGAACCATGATTACTGCGAGTACATACACAAGTATGATTTCACTTGAAAAGAGGGCTCCGATTAAAGTTCCTCCAATTGTTCCTATTAGGTAAAATAATTGACGCCAGCTTGATAATGAAGTCCGCGCTTTTGGAGTAGAAGCTATTTCAGGCATTATCGATAAATATACACAGACTGTTGCCCCGTACGCTCCTCTATAAATTGCCATGCAAATTGATAGCCATAAAGCTGCGATAAAGTAATCTGGTGGACCTGGATAATTGAAGATTCCTATGAATCCTATAGCCATTACTGGTGTTCCTATTATTAACCATAAAATCCGTCTTCCGAATCGAGAAGCCACTCTATCCGAAAAGAATCCTGCGATGGGGTTGGCAATTGCTTCAACCCACCATCCAATTGCTAATGCTGCTCCTATTAACGTATTCTTTATGAATTCTGCTTGAGGATCGCCCGTTTCAACCTGAAAGACGACACGCACATAGAAAAAGAAAGCAAATGCACTAATTACGGCACCTAATGAGGAACTACCCAAAGTAGCTATTGAATAAGATATTTGTTGAGTTTTACTTATAGGTTTACCAGCTGAGACATAATCCATAATTTAAATCACCTTTAAATGAGATTAGATTTTTTATGAAGTATTTAATTAAAAACTCTTGGTATAAGTGAAAGTCTTTATCTAAATGTTGTTTCAGGGTGGTAATAGCGTTTCATGGACGTGGATCCAGCTAATATCATTGAATTCATTTTTGCATCTCTGAAAAATTGCTGTACTAAACCTTCCTTTATTTTCAATCCCGACTTTTTGCCATTCTTTATAAGTAACAAGGAAAATTAAATCTGAAATTTGTCTGTAGATTAAATTCTCAATCCAGATTTTCATAAGGTTGTTTGAATTTGCTCTGGAAGCATGAGAATTCCAAACTAAGTCTAAAATTTCCTCTCGTGTATGTTTTTGTCCACTAGGAGTTATTAG
>JAEOSP010000713.1 GCA_016840305.1 Candidatus Hodarchaeota archaeon | reverse complement strand
TTATTCACAAAATTTGGTACTTATCATGCTGCTGATTTTTTACCTTTAGCCAGTCTCTATCAAACTCAAGTTATTCAACTTGCAAGCCATCTTGGTCTTCAAGATTTTCTTGATTGTAAAATAGCCCTTGATTCTCCTAATTATGATTATTTCTTTAAACTATCGGCACAAGAGGTTGATCGTATATTAATACGACTTGAATCCGGGTTTTCTTTGAAACAAATTGCAGATGATACAGGAATCTCCTCAGAAGGAATTAACAAGGTGAACTATCACTATCAAGCTTCTGAATACGCACGATCGGTGCCTTTGATACCTGATTTTTTACAAAGTCAATGAAATTATACACCAGAGATTAGTAGAGGGACACCTAAGAAATAAAGATGAACTAATTACAGAACAAATTATTCCCTATAATCGACATTTTAGTAATCAGGCATCTCAAATTTCACATTCGTTATTATACCTTCAGTGACACTTTATAGAAGTCTCTTTAAACAGCAGGAAGCTTTGAACAAGATCCTTTTCAAGATTATAATAAAAAATTGTGAATACTTTCGATGTTTCTTCACAGTACCAAGTCCCTATTACACCAAATAATTTTGATCCTTGTTCTATCATTTCAAATTCTTGATAAATCATAGGATGATTCTGTTTTGTAGTAGTTACTTTACTACTGGTCATTGTAACTGTTATTAATGGATTTCTAGAAATGAAACTAGTAACATGATTATCCAAAACATTTCCAATACTGGAAATTGTGTCATTCGTTTCCCAATAAAGAGAATATTTGAAGAGTGGATAAGTCATTGAGTTTACATCAACTTGACCAGATGTTTCCGAAACTGACATTATATCTATTCTTTCAGCTGGATTCAATCCATGGGGATAATTCAGCGAGAATGAATACTTTGAAAATGTCTTTTGTTCCGTTATTGCACCGAATATATGGTAGAGTAACCCTAGTTCTGGATCGGGAGGCGTTAGGATAAGTGCAGTGAACACAACTACCATATCCAATTTAGGAATTACATAGATTTTCTGACAACCAGCACCCCAAGCAAAGAATATCCCAGCACTAGGAACAGTCCACCATTGATATCCATATCCTAAATTATCTGAGAAGAGATGATGGGTAGTTGTGGCATTTTTGACCCATTCGGTTGATATTATTTGCTCATCATTCCAACTACCATTATTTAAATAAAGATAACCGATTTTTGCCATATCGGTTGCTTTTAATTTCATCCCTCCTCCACCTATATTCACACCTTCAGGTGATTCGGGCCAATAGACATCTTTTATTTCTAATGGATCAAAAAGATATTTTTTAGCAAAATTCAAAGTTGAAAGCCCAGAAGTGCGTTGTACTATCGCTGAAAGAAGATGTGAAGCACCCCCACTGTAAGAAAATGATTCTCCAGGATCACAAACCATTGGCGTGTTTAATACATACTTAATATAATCAGAACTAGAATACATTTCTCCCGAACTAGTTGCAGGATCATCGTAATCTGGTGACAGGGAACCTGGTTGCCACCAATTCAAACCGGTTCTCATCGTTAATAGATCAGCGATTTTCATATTTTCTTTTCTATCATCTAAATTCTCAATGTCTTCTCTATAATCAGGAAAATAATCTAATACCTTTTCATTTACACTTTGTATAAATCCCTTATCTATCGCTATTCCTATAAGAGTCGACGTAATACTTTTGGTACACGATGCTATTATGTGTTTGGGATCTCTATGACTATGTAAATAATTTAAATAGTTATCTAGACTTATCCATTCATTCATAATCATTTTTCCATTCTTGATTATTGTTAGTGAATCAATTGGGAAATTCTTATATCTGATCCAGTCAATAATCTGGTTTAATTTTGTTGATTCCATGCCAACTTCTTCAGGAGAACAATTTTCTAGCCAATTTACCTCAGATTCAGGAATTGATATAGTATTCATCCATAGAACACCATTAAAGGTCCCAATGACTATTATGAAGACAATGGCGACTAAAACTGTTAATTTATTTTGTACTTTCATATTATTTCCCCAACTAGTATGTTTTCTTTCTCTCGTTCTCTATTAAGGAGCTTACGGGAGTTAACTATTACAATAATTATTATTGACGTATGAAATAGCAATCCTAAGATATATGGTACTTCTGAAAATGGAAATAGTTGAGTGAAGGTTAGTAATCCACATAAAATGATAAAAAATCCAAGTAACCCTTGTTTACTATTAATAAGTGACTTATTTTCAAATAATTGGTTGAATTTCTCTTTTGGTACTAGTTTAAAATCCATTATAAACGCAAAAATAACCAAAATCCCGATTATATTGACTAAGATAATAATTGAAGTTACTATGAAATGTATTAGTTGATTATCTAATGTCAAAGCAATAAAAACCAGAAAAATTAGGGCTCTGTTCAGAACTTGAATTAATATAGGAAAAAGTATGTTCCTTGTTATGACATATGCTGCTCCACACATGAAACCAAGGCAAAAGAGTGTTAGAAAGTTATAACAAGCAGTTAAAATTAGGAATTCAGTTTGATAGTTTGTCATTAGGGAGATGAGAGATCCTTGAAATAATTTTATCTGAAAATCAAGTGTAAAGGGAAGTAGAATCAATGCAAACGCACAGCTAGAAACTAATACTGCACTTATAGAAGACATTCCTTTATTTTCTAGCAAAGAAATCACTATTCTACGATAAATTAATTCCTGAAATAGTGCTACACAGATAACAAAACCAAAAATCCATAATAGTAATAAAAATGGATCAAAAATCTGATTTGAAGATAAAGATAGAAAATTAGTGAAAAATTCAAGTTTAGTATCAAAATTTGATGAGAAAATAATTGTGAATAAGGATAAGCCAGTTATTACGACCCAAAATACTGAAAACAATGAAAAACTGACAATTAAATCCATTCTATCTCCTGATTGAGAAAGTCCTACTGATTTTATTCTCAAAAACGGTATCATGACAAAATATATAATGATACTCCCGATTAATGCACCTAAAAGTGGTACGATTGTTTTTTTTAGAATTAAACTTTCAAATATTGGGATAAAGTATATTAACGCTATAATTATAAATTCTAATATGTATTGTAAAGGTATCAATAAGATTGCAGCCAATGCTGGAATAGCGAAGTCCTTAAAAGATGCAACTTCTCCTGATTTTTCAATATTTTCTTGTTTACCGTTAATAGTACGAAAATAAAGAAATATTCCGCAAGATAATAAGAATACAGTCATTATTACTATAATTACGATTTGTCCCCATTCTATTGGATTAAAATATCCCCCCCATGCCCCGTCCATGAAGAAATACGTTATCACAGAGGAACCAGCTGTAAGGGGATTGAGTCTAAATATATCCCGAAATACTGCTGGTAACATCAAAAAAAGATTAGGTCTTATTAAGATTATAATATTATAAAGGAAAGCTATAACGCTTATTACTACACCTGTTATTGTAGCAAATTGTCCATTTCTAATACTGGAGAGTATTAAACCTAGGCTAAAGGATGCTACAGTAAGTATGAAAAAGAAAAAAACCGAGTAGACCCAATTAAGATAAGATATGTTAAAATCAAATCCAACGAGAAATCCTGCTACTAATAAACCAAAATTGAGGGTGTAAACATAAACTAAATGGGCTAAAAAGATACTTAATAATTCAGAGGGGTTGAAATTCGTCTGATCTTTCTTTTTTTCAACAAGTGTTTCAGGAATGAGATTTAGAATTATAATCATCAATGAAAAAATAATTCCACTTATTAAGAGAACGCCATTAAAAGCAGGATCCTTAAAATCTCCTTCTCTAAACATAAAAACAAGATTCAAGAATACTACAAAAGAAATTGGTATAATAGCGCACCATAAGAATGTATCTTTTCTTTTAATTAATGTACTTAACGTATTTCTAAATATAGTTTCAGTAGCTAAGTTTACAACGTCAGATGTAGGCTGTTCGTTCACATTATCACCATTGTTTTCTCAGAATTATTTTTTGAAGATGGAATCTATCACAAATAAATAATAGAAACAATTTCAATTGGTTATCCTTACAGTTTAAATCTTCTAAAAAACATCAATTCTGGTTTCCAATTCGTATTTTGATCTGGAACTCGCTCTGAAACAAGGATTTAAATAAAATAATGTTTCGGAAGATAAAAACTTATAAATCCCGTTTTAGGATTTTCTTTAGTCTGACTAAAAAATTAATCCATAATTCTCAAAAAAGGTTTTCTTCAAGCACTGGTTTACAAAATACTGTTTTCTGACTGCATAAGTCTGAAATAGAGAAAATCTGAAGAAGGAAAAGCAGATCTTATCCTAAGTGAAAATAATAATCTTGAAAAAGACTAAGTATAGTTATTTAATAAAAAATATCCGATACTGAGCCTTGAGGGGAGTGTTATTGAGATAAATCAAGTATTCAACAAAGAATCTAGTGAGATCATTATTAAATGAACTTTCATTCAGGGCTGAAAACAATTCACCCTTGTTTGTATAGCGTTCAAAGAGTTTCACAGCAATTTTATAAGGAGAAAGTTTCAAAACAGCTTTAAGACTTGGAGGTAAGCCAAGATGTTCTGTAATTGGAATAAGGTTTTTTTCTTGGGAAAATAACACAAATTGTATAGCAATATTAGCTGCGAAATTCATCAGGGGTTTTCTACCTGGTGTAGGATTGAAAAGTAACTTGATATTGTGAGCTGACGGATTTTCAAGTAAAAAAGTAAGGAAATCTTGAACCTCTGTTATTGCAGTAAAACTGGTAAAATCCGACTCAGACTTAATTGCTGAAATCCACCATGATAAGAAAGTTTCTGAATCAAAATTATACGCTAAAAACCAATTCCAATCTTTTTTGAAGAGATGTCTACGTGAGAGGTAAGTATCCCCTACCAGTACAAAAAACTCTTCTAAAACTTCAGCACTACCAAAATGATGTAAGAGAGCGGGGGGAAAGACAAAGGAAGGATACAATTCATTATATGAATTATAGATTACTCCGTTGACTGAAGACCATATGTGTTTCATGATTTCATCAGTTGGTTGTATATAATCATATATTCGTGTTGCTTTGTTAACATAACAAGAATCAAAGAGTTGATTGAGTTCAGTATCATCAGCTCTTTTTAATGTGACACGGATTGTCTCCTGGGTAACCTCTGTGTTTCCGAGAAAAATATTCCAAGAATTCACATAATCATCAGGGTTCAAAGATAGAGGTGCTCTAAAAATTCGTTCCTCTAATGAATAAAATGTCTTTCCACTTTGTTTGAACTCTTCTTTGACCTGCTTTTTAGCTTGAGTGAAAAACCGGATGATATCATTACTCTTTAGAGGAGCGTTCATTACAGTCAGATTGTGATTATCGAGAGACACCACATCATTAGATCCTCCACGAAAACCCGCTTTTCTAATGTGTTTCAATTCATCAGGTGAGAGAGTCATAAGAAATAAAGCATGCCAAGATATTTTCTCATAATCCTCTCTTTCCTCGTTTATTTTGATTATACGATCTGCAAGTTTCATCAGAAACTTATTACTGTCTGTGTTAATTTCAGAACATATAAAAAACAGTTGATTCAGCTGAAACTTCCTTAGGAAGTTGATTTCATCTTCGATTACGTCCAAATCTCGGTATTGTAACTTTTTCCCTTCAATTAGTGGCTCAGAGCAAAAAGAGCAATTCATTCGACAACCCCTAACAACCTCTATTGAGACTCGGGATTCCACAATCTTTCCTGAAAACTTTGAATAGAAGGCCTGTCGATCTTCGATAATCTCTTTTGTATATTCAGGCCGAACTGCCGGAGGAAAAAATTGGAGTGGCCCCCTTTGGAGAATCTCTGCCTGATAGTAAACTAAGTTGGCGATCTGATCTAAATTTTTTCTCTTAAGAATGTCCTCAAAATGTTCAAAAAAAGCGTCAGATCCTCCAACAACGCCGTAATCAGGCTCAAAGTATTTCATCAGCTTTTCTGGCATAACAGAAAACGCATATCCTCCAATGACAATAGGAATATCAATTATTTTGCGAAGAATTTGGATCAGGAATTTTGTAGCCTCGATCGGATAATATTTTGTTGGTGGATGTGGTTCAATGATTATAGGTTGTTGGTAGTTATTGTTCTTAGATCGTTCACGATAATCATTTACATCCACTGCATCTGTGTTTCTCAAGGTGATTAAAATCATATCAAAGGATTCTTTTTTCAGTAACTTTTGCAGATAATTCTCCCACTGGTCTTCTGGGATCCCATACATATCATTACGGACAACATGAATGGCAAACCTATCTGCAATCTCTGAAACTTGGACAAAAGCATAAGGATACATCAACGAAGTCTTGAGAT
>JAEOSP010000712.1 GCA_016840305.1 Candidatus Hodarchaeota archaeon | reverse complement strand
GTGAGAGGCATTTTTAGTCAAATGGTATTCTCACCTCTCTTGTTCAATAATAATCATATTATTGTCGGATTATTACAGTCCATTCTTCCCCAAAATGTCAAAACAACGAAAAATAAAATTTCGCGCACATCTCACCCTAGTATATACCTTCATGAAATTATTTTTGAGTGTTGTACATTAATTAAAGTCATGTGTAATCTCATTTCAAATTATCCTAATTTTTCAGTTGGATATGTATCACCTATTCCAGCTTCTATAGCATTATAAAGATAAATTCTCAATTCTACAATCAACAATTTCTATGAGAAAACCAATTATGATACCACACATTATTCATTCCAATAAATTTAATAAATTCATATTAGTGATAATTATCTGGTTGTCGCTAATACTACCAATCCCAACAACTTATACAAAATTAGACAATTTAAAAGCCAATACTCATTCAAATTTTTGTACCGTCTTTAGTGTGTCCCTCGGTAATAAGGTGTTTTTTGGAAATAATGAGGACTATAGATTTAAACCTGAAACCTCATTTATCTCGTTTATACCTCCACAAAAAATCCCCAATTTTAGAAATCTACCCAGTTTTAATGACACTTTAGACATCTATGGAAATGTAGTTGTAGGATCTATTTCACACCAAAACGATCAGACCTTTTTTTCTCCACAAGGAGGCATGAACGATCAGGGTCTATGTTTTGATGCAAATTCTATACCAAAACAAACTTTAAATACCAAGAATGGGGATTGGAGTCCAATGGACGCTCATAGCGACATTTTATGGTATTGCAAAACTGTAGAGGATGTCATTGCTTGGTATGAAACACATCCAGTAAAATATTCTCCTTGGAATGGTCAATGGAACTACGTAGATGCATCAGGAGCAGGAGTAGTTGTTACAGCTACTGATGGTGAACTAGTATTCATAGAAAAGAATACGAGTTATCTTATTTCCACTAATTTTAATATGGCTGAACCAGGTAGTCATTATTTTAACTATCCATGTTGGAGGTTTGATAAAGCTACAGAATTACTTGCAGAAATCGATAATGAAACAGATCTCAACATCCAAGCGTGTCGTGACGTGCTTGATGCCACACACTTCGAACCTAATTTATTCAATGATTTGCACACAATGTATAGTACCATTTACGATCCAATCAATAAGGATATCTATCTATATTTTCTTTTTAACTTTGAAGATGTTGTTGTTTTCAATCTCGAAGAAGAATACAGTAAGGTTAATGAACTTGATAACAACCATTCCTTTCATTCCACATTAGATGATAATTCTTATCTGATGACGAATTTCTTCAATCAAAAAACTTTGAATCTTTTCACACTCAATGGTCAGTCTATCTTCATCATATTTGGAATACCTTCCATCTTAATATTGGCTATGGTTATGTTTCGAAAAATGAAAAAGAAGAAGAACCACACGTAATGAAATTAGAATGTTTCATTGAATAAAATCGTTTATGAAGGATCAGATTGAAGAGAGAATACACAATCTTGATTTGATTAGTAAGAACCATAATCAAAGGGGAGTTTCTACTGATTTGGAATTAGTATTGAGTTTTCAAGTATTAAATGAACTTCATCGTATTAATGAAAATCTGAAAAGAATGCCGTTAATTCCCGATCCAAATTTCAAACGGGTAACCTATGGATTAGCAATTCTCGCCTCTATGTATTCAATAATTGGAGTAATAATTAATATTCTAATAAACGTAATTCTATAAAGTAGATTGATATCTGCCCTAGTAGAGACCGTTTCTATCTAAACTAGCCTATTCTACATGTCTAATGGCATTCTCTTTATTGAAAGCAAATACAATGTCTAGGTACTAAAGGTCCTTAACAGGTTATAAAGAATGATTTGTTGAAAGTAACTGGGATTTTGAAAATGGATACCAATGCCAAAAAGGAGCTCTTGCTTAAGAATCAATCAATATTGTTTCATCAAATAAAAAGAAGTAGGAAACTGGTCTTAGCACAATTAGCAACGTGTATTTTATTTCTTTTGGCTTTTTTTATGTCAGTTTATCTTAGATTCATATTAGGTCCAAAATCTTTCCCTCT
>JAEOSP010000084.1 GCA_016840305.1 Candidatus Hodarchaeota archaeon | reverse complement strand
CGAGTTCAAGGTGGACCGGCGGGGATTCGGACCCCGGACCTCCGCCTCGCGAAGGCTATCCATAAGGAGCCTTACATCGCAAGAAGTTGAAAGCATTCTTGAAGATTTCACTGACTTTTTATATGTTGATCTAAGGCTCAAGGACACGACTATCTCTGATCGTGTAAGCTGTGTAAGACGATTCCTTATTCAGCTAAACAAAGACCCGGAAATTATTACTAAGGTTGAAATAAGGAACTTCCTCAAGGAACATGGGAACGACCACTACGTAAAAGCAATTCGCGTATTTTTCGGAAAATACTTGGGAAGACCTAATCTAATCAACACTTTCAAGGTTCCGCAATGTGCTTTCAAGCCAAAACACGTTCCGTCAAAAGATGAATTAAGACAGTTCTTCGATGAGTTGGTAACTTTGAAGGAGAAAGTGATCTTTCTGTTGCTATCTTCTTCTGGGTTGAGATTCCATGAAGTCATGGAGTTGCGTGGATTCGATGTAGACGTTGAGAACAATATTATCAAGCCACGGATTGATGGCAGTAGGACTAAAAGGGTGTGGGTTGGTTTCTTCAATCTTGAAGCGAGAAAGTTATTGGTACAGTATATGAAGGGTAAAGCGTCAGAAGAGCCTTTGTTTTCAAATGCAAAGAAACCCGGTAAGATCAAGGTCTTCAATAAAGCGAGGAAAAAACTTCCACAGATTACACCTAAGACTCTTCGCGAGTGGTTCTGCAGTGAGATGGGTCGACTAGGCGTACCCGATAGGTACGTTGATGCTTTCTGTGGAAGAACACCTCAGTCAGTTTTAGCTAGACATTATACGGATTATTCACCTGAAAAACTAAAAGAGATATATGATAAGGCAGATCTTAAAGTTTTATTTTAACAATGTTAAGTGGAGAAATATAGAATAAATTTTATTGGATCTATTTGTTCAAACCCTAATTCATATAGATTAAAGAGATAGAATAGAGTATTGGTGATATATGTCCATTTCAAATAGATGGTACTTGTGTTTTCTGTATATGGAGAGACATATATTATGTGATTATTTCATAAAAAAGGGAGGTGTAAAATTACTCATTTAAGAGTAATTTAAAACAATTCGGACTAGAAATGAATTATCAATTCAATTAGAAACTCCAGGTGAAAAAAGAAATTTTTAAAGAAAACACATTCAAAATCATAAAACAAAGAGAGAAAGATCAAAGAAAAATGAAAAGGAATTATGTGATTTAGGCTTGAAAACGATTTCGGCTACCAAAAAGATTAATGATCGAATGCGAGGAGCATACTCAACGCCCGATATTTTAGCTCAATTTCTTGTCAGTTGGGCAATACGTAATCCAAGTGATCTTATAATAGATCCATGTTGTGGGGATGGGGTATTCCTAGAAGCGATCGCGAATAGACTTCTATTTTTAGGAGGTAACGCATCAGCTATTAAACAAATTACTGGTGTTGAAATCGATCCCCTTATTGCTAATGAATCATACGATCGTTTGTTCAAGCTTTTTCAAGTTGAGCCAAAAATCATACCAAAAGGTTTCTTTGAAACATTACCCTCACTTCAGAGAGAGTATTACGATGTAGTAGTTGGTAATCCTCCATTTGTTAGATATCGGCATTATTTAAAAGATGAGAGAGAGCTAGCTTTAAGATTCCTACAAGAGGAGGGTTTCAAAGCTTCAAAAATGATTAGTGTTTGGGTACCTTTCTTAGTGGCAGCTATACATTTGTTAAAGCCGAAAGGTAGACTTGCAATGGTTATGCCTGCGGAGCTATTCCAAGTTTCATACGCAGCAGATATTCGCGAATATTTGCTGAATAATTTTGGTTTTTTATTTGTAGTTACATTCAATAATCTTGTTTTTCCAGAAGTCCAACAAGAAATTATTTTGTTAATGGGTACCAAAGGAGAGGGAAAAGGTCTTAGACTTATCGAAATAAAAGATGAAAGTGAACTAGCTCACGTTCCTCATTTAAAAAATCCCCAAATCCCAATAGACGATAGTAAGGAGAAATGGACCCAATATTACTTAAACGATGCCCAAAGAAAAGTTCTTAGAGAAGGATTAGATCATGATGCAATTCATAAGCTTGAACAATTTTGTTCAGTAGATGTTGGTGTTGTTACAGGACGGAATAATTTCTTTCTTCTCCCTCCTAAGATTGCTCTACAACTTGATGCTAAAAACCATCTGACTCCCATAGTTACTCGAACCAAATATTTACGAGGTTTAAATTTTACTGAGAATGATTGGCAAGAAAACGTATCAAATAACCATCCTAGTTATCTTCTGGAGATAAAATCTGAATTTGAAATATCAAACAACCTAAAACAGTACATACTTTCAGGAGAGGATGCGGGCTGGAATGAGGGTTACAAATGCAGAAATCGTAAACTTTGGTATGTGGTACCGTCGGTTTGGACACCAGATGCGTTTCTATATAGACAAATAGGATCATTTCCAAGATTAGTCCTCAACTCAGCTAACGTTACTTGCACTGACAGCTTACACCGAGTCAAGTTTAAGAATAAAAAGCTTGGAAAGATGATTGCATGTTGTTTTCATAATTCATTAACTTACGCGTTTTCAGAGCTTTTTGGAAGATCGTATGGTGGTGGTGTTCTTGAATTGATGCCTACAGAAGCTGAAAAATTACCTATACCTATTAGTAAATCTGATTCTACTAGCCTATTTTCTGAAATAGAGGGTCTTCTAAGAGAAGGTTTACTTGATGAAGCTATTGAACTCGTTGACATACGTGTCTTGAACGAAGAATTGGGATTTAAGAAAGAAAATATTACACTCATTAGAAGTGCTTGGAAAGACCTCTCAAAACGTAGAAAATCTCGTAAAAGACGAAAAGCCTATGTTTAACAACCAAAATGAAGTTGAGAATTATTTAACAATTTCATCTAGAATAGGGCCATAGCCGTATACAGAACTCAGACTGAGACAGTTCACAACATAAATTTGGTATTTAGATAGATAAATGAAAAATTAAGGCAAAAGTTTTGAAAATCATATCAATTTCAGAAAAAAAGTGTGATAACGTAGTGTAAATGTAGAATTCATATGGAACTTTTAAATTAGTATCGTTAAAAAAACACTTTTTTAATATATTGGATCAGTTTTTGATTAAGAACTTATTAATAATTGAATCTATAATTTCTCGTGGTAGATATTGAATGACCCTATATACACCTAATAGATTATTGAGTGGGTTCTACATTATCATCTTTGT
>JAEOSP010000711.1 GCA_016840305.1 Candidatus Hodarchaeota archaeon | reverse complement strand
CATTTAAATGCCGTATTATTAACAGATTTCATATTTAATCATCCTCACATTCCCCAATAAAACAGTAATCAACAAGCCATTTCTTAAATTCCTTCAAATTTTGTCCAGTTAAACAACTTACTTGAAAGTATTTTAGAAACCGTTTATCGTAGTCCAAAATGCTTTTGATCATTGTTTCGTCAATAGTTGATTCCATATCCGCTTTATTTTTGACAAGGATAAATGAAGCTGAACTAAGATCTCGATTTGCACGCAAATTAAACTCATCAATAATTTTCAACCATTGCTCGATGTCAAAAAGGGATTGTAAACTATCAGTGGAGAATATAAAGACGATCAGATCAACAGATCCTAATACTGTTTCAGCTATATCTCTTGTTGCATGAATAGGAAGATCTAATTGACCAGCTAGATCATATAATTGAAATTTACCCTCAGTATCAGATAGATTAGCTAAGCTAGCAGCTTCAATCGTCTCAAAAGTAAAGAAAAGTGTTCTTTGATACTCTTTGTTTGCAGTAGATTCTGATAGTAGTGTATCACTCTTTAGAACATTGAGCAGGGTGGTTTTCCCTACAGCACCTGACCCGAGAAATAATATTTTCTTCAATTTTCTTTGTTTTTTGATAAAGCTACCAAGATTCATGAGTAATTCAGACTCTCAGAAGTTAAAAATAGCAAGTTTCGATGGCTGGAAAATGTTCAGGCTGAACCCTTTTAGATACTTATGAATCATTATAGGGATTTATAAAAGTGTTTAAACTAGTAATTCTTCAGGATTAATCGAGGATGGTTTTTCTTGAAAATTTTATTTACTCTGATAATTGCGATCTTATTTTTTCAAAATAAATTAAAGATTCTGGATTAGAAAGTGCATCTCTATTGGTTACTGGTTTTCTGTTTATGATATTGGAAACAGCCATTTCTACCTTTTTCATACTAAAAGTATAAGGAATTGCAGGTGTTTCAAGGATAATAGATGGTACATGTCTAGGAGAAGCTTTCAAACGCAGCTCCTGTTTAATTTTTGCTTTTAATTTGTCCGTTAATGCGTAGTTCGGGGATAGTTTTACGAATAATATCACCCTTTGATCATTTTTCCAGCTTTGACCTATAGCTAAGCTATCGGCAATTTCTGGAAATGTTTCCACTATATTGTAAATCTCAGAGGTTCCAATACGAACTCCTGATGGTTTTAGTACTGCATCTGAACGACCAAATACCGTCATACCACCTGTATCACTATGAATGACAATGTAATCACCATGTCTCCAGACTTTCTTGTTGAGGTGTTTAAAAAACTCAAAATATGCTTTTTTATACCGTTGATGGTTAGGATCATCCCAAAAATAGAGGGGCATGCTAGGCGATGGATTTTCACAAACTAATTCTGCTTGTTGGTCGCGAACTGATTTACCTGTCTCATCATAAGCCTCAATTTTCATCCCTAAGGCTGGTACTTGAATTTCACCTGCATGAACAGGAAGCACTGGACAGCCACCAGAAAAAATTGCATTTATATCTGAACCCCCTGTAATTGAATTGAAATGAAAATTCTCTTTAATTGTTGTATACATCCATTCGTTTACTTCAGCTGAGATGGATGAGGCAGTTTGTGAAATAACTCTTAATGATGATAAGTCGTATTTTTCTTTTGGTTTGGCTCCTATACCATTCAGATAATGAAGATAACTTGCTGACGTTCCAAATATTGATATTTCTTCTTCTTCGATTATCTTCCACATTGCTCCCCAATCTGGATAAAGTGGATTTCCATCATAAAGAACGATCGGGGCTACCGCAAGAGCTGCAAGAGACCAATTCCACATCATCCAAGAGGGCGATGTAATATATGTAAGTCGGTCTGATCGCTTTAGATCTGTATGCAGAATTAAATCTCTTAATTGACTTAATAGTACTCCTCCTGCACCTTGAACCATTGATTTAGGTTTTCCAGTTGTTCCTGAGCTGAACATTACGTATGTAGGATGATTGAATGGTAATTGCTCAAAATTAATCTTTGATTTGGGTTGTGGAGCCATGAATTCATTGAGATGATCAGAACGGGGAATTTTACTGATATTTGGCTCTTTTTTACTGACATATCGTGTTACTAGTACTTTTTCAATCGAGGGTAACCCTTTTACGATTTTCTCCGTATTTCTCAAGCTATCTATTATTTTACCCTTATAGTAATACCCATCTGCAGTAAACAGGACTTTTGGTTCTATTTGACCTAATCGATCTAGTACCGCATCTGAACCAAGTTCTGCTCCACAGGAGGCCCATGTAGCTCCAATACTAGTCGCAGCTAACATTGCTATTATTGTTTCTATAAGATTTGGTTGATAAGCAGCGACAAAATCACCTACTTTTACCCCCATAGTTCGCAATGAGATTGCTAGACGGTCTACTGTGTTGTATAATTCAATATAACTAAATTCTTTACGTTGTTCTGTTTCTCCTCGAAAAATTATAGCCAATCGGTTGTCTCTATACCGTAATAAATTCTCTGCAAAATTTAATCTAGTACCTGGAAACCATTCCACATCAAAAAACTTATCACTATCGATAACGGCTTTTTCATACTCATGGGAGGCAATTATACCCGTAAAATCCCATAATGTAGCCCAAAAATCAGCAATACTGGTAGTTGACCATTTATGTAGCTGAAAATAATTCTCGATGGATAAATCATATCTTTTATTCACAAATTCAATAAAATGAGACATTTCAGAGTTTTGAATCTGCTCTCCTGTTGGTTTCCAAACTAATTTTCCCAAATTGTTACACTCCATTCGAAAACATAATTCAACCAGAATTATATTCTTCTTTTTTGTAGCTCTTTTGATTTGAATTTCACAATTTTTAAATTAATTTAATAAATAATTCTGCTTTTCTTCTTCTTAACATTCTTTAAGGTCAAATCATGTGTTATCTTAAATTTCTGAAATAGTTCAGTAGCATCTCCAACTTCGATAACATTGTCAGGACAGATAGTAACACAATGCATACATTGTATACATACACCATTTTTCCCCATACCAGAGGTTAAATCAAAAGCCCCAGTTGGACATTCAATTTCACAACGATAGCACATTCTACAATCCTTTGTTTTGAAAGGAAAAAATATAGCAAATGGGCCATGATATTCTTTCATTATTCTAGGCTGATAATCAAAATCATTTAATCTATAATCCCATTTTACACTATTAGATTGAAATCTTTTAAGTGATTCAAGAGCAAATTCTATAGCTATCGAATTGTCATGAGAATTTGGACGATCAGAAGCCAAATCCCAGCCTTGTGCGACATTAAAGGAATGTTGACCCACAAATTCTGCCGCTAAGATGACTGTGAAATTTGCTTTTGATAATAAGTAGTATCCCGTTTGATATGCCCATTCTAGATCTCTTCCTCCGTATGTGAAGTACATTGAACACAGTTTTTCTACTTGTAAAGTATCTAACCAATCTTCAGCAACGGTAGGTAAACGACCATTGTAAATAGGAAAACCAAAAATAACCGCGTCATATAATTCAAAATTGACACCAGATTTCCTAGCTATAATACTAGAAATATTATATAGTGAAACCAGTTCTCCTTTCTGTTTTAACTCATCTGCTATAGTTTTTGCATATCCTTCAGTGATACCTGTTCCTGAGAAATAAATAAGTGCGATTTTCAATTAACTCACTCAAATTCAATTCAATATTGAATACTATTAATTATAATCACATTCATTCACAAACATATTTTAAATTCAATCTGTAATTTTAGACTATCTTATCACAAAATGAAACAAAAAAACGATCGTGATTTTCATGGTAACCACTAAGATAGTCGCTACAATAGGGCCGGCAAGTGATAGCGTAGTTGCATTAAAAAATATATTGAAGTATGTAGACGTTTGTCGTCTTAACTTCAGTCATGGATCATATCCAGATCACTTAGAAAGATATGAAAGAATAAGATCTGTCAATAAAGAAGTAGCAGTTTTGGTAGATCTTTCTGGCCCAAAGATGAGAACAGGAGATGTTGAAAAAGGTACTATACTAGAAACAGGTCAAACGTTTCGGATATCTGGCCAAATAGGTGTAGAAGGAAACTCAGAAATGGTAGGAACAAATTATCCACCTTTGATTGAGGATGCTGAGGTTGGGAATCATCTTGCAATCGACGATGGCTTACTTCTATTTAGAGTGATCAAAAAGCTCAAGAAAAAAAACGAATTAGTATGCGAAGTATTAAACGGAGGAGTTTTAAAGTCAAGAAAAGGAATTAATGCCCCAGATGTCCCATTATCTCTTTATTTTCCTACTCAGAAGGATTTAGATGATATTAGATTTGTAGTACGGAAATTTGATCAACCAGCTGATTTTTTTGCTGCTTCTTTTGTAAGAAGAAAAGAAGATATTCTCGCTATTCGTGAGATTCTAGATGAAGTAAACTGCGCGACACAGATTATTACTAAAATTGAAAATCAAGACGGATTAAAAAACTTTGATGAGATCTTAAAAGTATCTGATGGAATTATGGTGGCACGAGGAGATCTAGGAATTGAGATCCCAAGTGAACAAGTACCAATTGTACAAAAACAGATTATTACTAAGTGTAACAGGGCTTCTAAACCAGTAATTGTTGCCACACAAATGCTAGAATCAATGACTGTAAATCCCCGACCAACTCGAGCAGAAGTTTCTGATGTTTCTAATGCCATCATGGATGGTGCTGATGCAGTTATGTTATCTGGAGAAACTGCTGTAGGTAAATATCCTGTTGAAACAATACTTTATATGGAAAAAATCATAAACGAAGTGGGAAAGAATTTACACCTCATTTCAACAGAACCTTCATGGATTGGAGACTCACCAAATATCGCAGAAGTCTTGGGACGGGCTGTTCATCTTATAAGTGACGCTAGTTCTTTAAATATTGAAGCGATCGTGACAAGCACGAGAAGTGGATCTACAACTCGAATGATTGCAAAATGGAGGCCGGAGAAAAAAATCATTGCTGGGACGCCATATGATCTCGTAAAAAGGCAGTTACAACTGGTCTGGGGTGTTTATCCCATAAGTGTAAAGGTCACTCCCGATTATAATGAACTAATCTACGAAATAGTACTAGCTGCGACTGAACAACAAATGCTAAATGCAAAAGATACGATTTTAGCAGTTGGGGGAAATCTTTTAGGCTATCCCGCCGCGACAAATCAACTTCAAATCCTCAAAGTTGAAGATGTTTTACTCTATGGTCAATCACTATAACGAAAAAAATTCAACTAAATACATATAGGGAGGGATTTCTGTCTATTTCTAAGATTGATAAAATGGAAGTACATTAATAATGAGCCTTAATGAATTATCTGAAGATACTATTATAACAAAAATTAAATCCACACGACTTGATCAAGTTATCCAGATTCTTGAAATTTCTTTTATCTTTATTATTTGTTATTCTTTAATTACACTTGTAGATGCAGCCTTTCAGGAAGTAGAGCTTTATAAACCTATCGCACAAGACTTCTTAGGAGTTCAAAATGTTGGTAGTTTGGATGGAGGAAATTTTGAAGAAATTGTACGTATAACACTGATTTTTAATCTTCTATTATTCTCTCTAAGCTTAATATTT
>JAEOSP010000710.1 GCA_016840305.1 Candidatus Hodarchaeota archaeon | reverse complement strand
GCAGGAGCGATATTAGATGTTGTCAATGTCACAACCATTAAATGTGTCTTGCTTAACCCCGATGCTACTTTCCTTCAACGACTAACATATACAGTCGCGTGGCCCATCAGTCCTAACGGTCTTTTAGCTAACGATACGATTTCAGGCGATCCAGATCATATACCACATGGATTGGGCCCTTACATGGTTGAAACTTGGACAAAAGACACTGAAATTATCTTAGTACCTAATCCACACTATTTTGGAACAGCACCAGAAAATGAGAAAGTAGTAGTCAAATTCTATTCAGGTGCGTCTGCTTTACTTCTAGCACTTGAAAGTGGAGAAATTGATGTTGCTCATCGTATATTCGGTCCTGACGAAATTAAAGCAGTTGAAGCTAATCCAGATTTAACTCACGCCACTAAAGCAACTGCAGGCATCCGTTACTTAGTAATAAACTGCGGCAATGGTACTGCTCCACTCCCCTATATGACTGATGTTCGTGTTCGAAATGCCATTGCTGCAGCAGTTGATCGCTCCGAGCTCTGTGGTGTTATTTTTGACGATTACAATGAACCATTATTCAGTATGGTGCCAGATATATTCAGCAGTCACATTGATGCTTTTGCAGATGGTCCAAATATGGCTGATGTTGCAGGAAATATGACTGCAGCTCTCTATGATAACGATACTAACAAATATGAAATTGACTTATGGTATACACCCTCTCATTATGGAAGCACTGAAGCAGATGTTGCTCAACTCCTTCAAGCTCAACTAACAGCAACAGGATATTTCGATGTAACTCTCCAAGCAGCTGAATGGTCAGCTTATAAAGAAGGTTGGGGAACTATGCCATTCTTCTTACTTGGCTGGTGGTTCGATTATCCCGATCCAAGTAATTACATTGATCCATTTGTAGGCGCAGGAGCTTTCAGTCTAGGAGTTAATTATTCATCCACAACTATGGACGGTTACATTACTGCTATGCTCAGTGAACCTGATCCTGTTGATAGAAAAGCTGCACAAATTGATGCTCAAGAACTTATAGCCACAGATTGCCCTGTTATTCCGCTATTCTCAATGCTATCTCAATTCATTGCTTATCAGCCAAATGTAGCAGGTGTGACTCTTGAACCCTCTGAAAATGTTCATTATAATTCAATAGAGGTCACAGCAGCACCAATACCCACAACTACTACAACTACAGAACCAGGTGAAACGACTACTACTACAACTACAGAAGGAGGAGCTCCTGGATTCTTGGCAATTATTGTTCTGCTATCTCTCAGTTCAATACACACGTTAAGAAAACGTAAGTGATTCTCTAAATCTCTCCTCTCCTTTCTTTTTTTTTTAATTTTTTTTATATATTTTCAATGTCTCAAATCTTTGTTTGAATAAGAGATTTATATACTCTGGTAAATACATTTCTTGAGTTAAGATGTCTCATTCAACGAATAAAAATTCTATTAATTCTCGTAAACTCTTTACGATGAAACTGTCACCAGAAGAACAGACTACTTATGATGAGTTGGTAGAAACTCATAGGTTCGGAACTCTTGCTGACTTGATAAGAGCCTGTTTAAATGCTGCTAAGAAAGATCCTTCTATTTTAGATCCAACAGCAGATGCTTCCTTGAGAGGAGTAAGTGGAGAAGAATTTGAATTATTATCCGTTGTCAATAGCTCAACTGAGATATTACAATCTTTAGTAGAGAAAGCCAATGCTGAAATCGAAAAGAATAGACGATTATCAGAAGGAATACTCAAGCGACAAGGAGCTAGTCAATTCGATATTCATGCTTTACTTGAAGGCATGGATCAAATGAGTATAGCACCTAATCTTACCTATTTTGACGAATTTGGACAATGGTTACGTCTACAAGGTAAAGCAGACAGGACTATTAGTGCCTATTTATATGCTCTAGCTCAAATTCCTGACGATATAGAGTCATTCTTTGCTAATCCTACTTTGAAAGCTCGACAGATGAAAACTTTTGCTTATAAGAATTATTTATGGTTCTTATGCAAGAGAAAGAAAGAATTGGGAAGATTAGAGCTAATTGATCTGCTTGATAGTTATCTTATGCCTAATAAAAAAGGTAATGGAATCAGTAAAAGCAGATGGAGCGTTCCAAAGAAGCAATGGGAGGAATATATTCGTCATGCTCCCAATCAAGTATCGAAAATGGGAATTTGGCTAGGTTTTCAGTTTGGACTACGTCTCGGTGCTGTTTTCAGATTCCTATATTTACCAAATAGTGATAAATTAAAAAGAATATGGAAAACAAGAGTTCTACGACTCCCTCCAACGGAAGAAGATGTCCTTGAGTACCTTGGAGCAGCACGGAAGGTATCAGAGAAATTTGATAAAGATCAAAGTACTTAGAACTTAGATTTTTTCTTAGACCTCTTACGCAACATTGTAACGACTGAAAAAGTCAGAAGAATCATGACTAATGGTATATTAGGTGTTTTTTCTTGAGTAGTTATACCCGTGGTGCTGCTAGTATCAATGGCAGTTGAATCAGAAGTGGTAGTAGTTGGTACATTTATATCCAACAAAGAGATTTCCAATTCATGCAAACCTTGAACTAAGTTTGAAGTTACCGATCCTGAAGATGATTCTTTGCCCTCAGTATTCGTAAATAACAGTTTCTTAAGAATTCCTGAATCAGCTTAATAGGTAACATTAAATACATTGTCTTCCTTAGTAATCCAATCAGCGTAAGTAACAATTCGTCCATGTACTTCTTCCCCTGGGTTCGCTGATCCACCAACTTCAAAAAGGTCTGGATCACCTAACATATCTATTCCCCACCAATTATTGAGGAGCGGATAGGATGAAGCAAAATGCTTCTGGACAGAATGAAGACCAGATTCCTGTTGTCCAAATGGATTAGTTGTTACTAATGGTAGAATGAAGAAAGCAAATTGTTTTGAATGTTCAGAATCAAGGGTTTTTCCACCAATGGAAACCGAGATAGGGTATTGAATTCTTTCATAATCTTCAACACTAAACTTATTTTGCGTGTCTGGATCATCAAGCCAAGTAATACGGATAGTATCTCCTTCAAATAATTTTACATCAGCAGCATCCCAATACCATGATTGTGATTGATTCTCATCTCTTAAAGAATCAATTTTAAACTCTATACTTGTTCCTTTTTGGATTTTTTCATCCCATTGTTGTGCTTCGTTTGTAACCCATGCTGGTAGGGTCTTTGGAACCCAATCTCGCCATTCAGTTACATCATAACCTTCCGTAGCCAACCAATCAAGTGCTAATTGCCGATCATAACTATCTAATGCAGTTTCTGTACTTACTTCAGGAAATGTTCCATCAGTTGCCTCAAGAGATTGTTTGAAGGATATAAGTTCATTGTCTGTAATATGACCGTAGAGTTCTGAAGACAATCCGGGTATCGTTGAAAACTGACCAAATCCTTCAAAGAGTTTTTCATTTATCAATTCGCGCGGAATAATATGTGAGATAGCATGATGCACTCCTTTTTTATTGAAAGGTCTATCAGTACTACTCAATGAGGTGTGTGTGGTGAACTTTGGATTAAAGTACATATACGAGAAAAAACCAGTATACGCAGAAGAAGTTTGAACAATATTAAATTCAGTTGCTTGAGAAACTTCCTTAAGAAAATCAAAAATCTCTTGCGCTTTTGCATCTCCGAAGTTGTACGCATTACCATAAGAGATCCAATCAATAATATTAACTTCACCAGTTTTCATCAATTCAAGTGAAATATTGAGATCCATCGATTTAACCAAAAATCCTAAAGGCATTTGATCTAATCTACCAGTTTTTATGAGAAAATGATCATTGGTTGAATTACTAACCCAATTTCCGCTTGAATTATCCCACTGAATATTCTCAAATTTCTTCATCCTAACTGTACCATTTTCTTCTATGAATTCTTCAAAGATTAACGAACCACAACCTATAGGACCTTTAAGACCACCGTGATCTAATGGATTACCAGTGTTATACGAATGATTTTCCCATTCAATTGGTGGTGTTATCCATGTTTCTTCTGGAACAAAAAAATCTGAAGCATTAAAACCATGGTTAATGGGGTCTCCAAGGATATGTTCAGGAACCAAATATAATCCAAGAATATCTGACTCGAATAAATACGCTGTCTCATTGTCTTCAATATTAAATGTAATTGTCTCAAAAAAACTATCGTTATTAATATCTAAAGCGTTAATACCATATACCCCGTTGGATTCAGATTTGTTATCAATTCCGAAAATATTCCGTAAAGTTAATCTCTCTGGATAGTTAACTTCAGGTACTAATCGAGATTGAAAAGAAAAAACAATGTCCCAAGCATCGAGTAGATGACCATCATGCCAATAAACGTCATCTCGGACAGTAATATTATATCTAGTGCCATCTAAAGAAAAATTTCCAAATTTAGAGGCAACACGGGGATATAAATCCATTCTTTCTGAAGTTCCAAACTGTGTTGTCATCCAAGAATCACGGATAGTTTCATTAGGGAGAACTAGCATATTTGAAGGAGTTTTTCCTATGAGACCGTCCATCACTGGTGAAAAAAAGTTTAGAGTAGTAGAATCACGGTCTTTAATGGTATTAAAAGGATTAAGCTCCGCATCGGTAGCAATTACCACCTGATTTGGAGTACCTGTATAAGAGGTATCAGTCCATACAGTTTCCATACTCTGAAATGGTGTAAAGGCAAAATCAAATCCATACAATCCGTTTGAAACAAAATAAGTGCGTTCAGGAAATCTAGGGAGGGAAATCATTGGAAGAGCATCATAAACATTTTTCTGCCATTCAGTTAGAAATTGTTTTTGTAAAGTCCTATTTCTTGTAGATTTAAGAGCATCTAGTAAATCCTGTGATTCCCCCGCAAGATAAGTATAGTAATCATTACCAGTTTCAGGAGACCAATAGCCAATATTATATCCAAGACCAGGGAAAAGTTCGAAGTGTTGTTCAATTCCTATTCCGCTATCTGTCCAATGTCTACCAAATCGTCGATCTTGTATACCTGCAAGAGCATTGAGAGTAGTTATATCATAACCTCCCTCTGAAAATTGATCAACTTCCTGAGAAAGTCCTCGAGCATACCAAGGGATTGTGGTACTAATGAAATAAATATCAGTAGAAATACCTATACTTTCAAGTTCTTGTGCAATTAAATCAACTGCGTGCATACGAAGTGGATTATCAACTGGTACGATTAAATTAACGTGGAAGAATGGTTCAGGCGTATTTTCGACCTTTGCTTCTGTTAAAAACATTGAAATAGAATATGGGTTAGGAAGAATAAATGATATGGTTAGTACAATCACAAGATTTATTTTTACAATCAAACGAAATTTTTGTATCTTCATAATACTCATTAGAAAAAATAAGTTACTAATAAGCTTTTCTTGAGATTTTTTTTAGCTATGAACTCTTTCTAAAAAAGGAATTCAGCTCTTCGATATTCCATCTAAACAAGTTATATCTTTAGCTTAGAGAGTTATTAAAAGAAATAGATCTGCGGAAACAACAACACAAATCTAATCCTTTTATCACTACTCCATCTTTATCTGAATTTTCTTTTTCTAATGGGCCAACTAAGAGAAAACAAGGCTACTAGGACAAATAATAGGCTTATACTGTTCGTTGATTTAGGTTCAGCAAAACCATGATATACCTCCCATCTTGAAACATCATATCCTTCTGTTTTTAACCATCTTAAAGCTGTTTTAATGGAATACATATCGTAGGCAGTAGTTGCATTCTCTTCTGGTTTTGTGCCATCACTAGCTTTAACTGTTCTTTTATAATCTAATAGATCACCTTCAGGTATTGTAGCCCACGATGAACTAAGTAAGGGAGAATAGGATGGAGTCCCAAATCCGTTTAGTAATTGGTCTATTATTTCTAACCTCGGTATCATATGTGATATAGCATGCCTTACACCCTTAAGATTAAGATGCCTTATACCTGCTTGTTCAAAATTCGGATTAAAGAACATAGCTTGATATATTGATCCATTAGCAACTATTGGTATAATTGATGACTGCAATTGGAGTTGATCTACAAATTCTCTAAGTTCACTAGTATCTAGAGTGAATACATGAGTAAATAATGGATCTAGAATGTTAACTTCTCCAGTTTTCATGGATTCAACCACAGTATCTCGATTAGACTGGAAAATCATTTTAGCATAAGTTGGCATGTTTGCTAGTTTACCAGTTTCAACTAAGAAGTGATCGTTCGAATTATTCACGACCCATTCTCCTGAAGCATTATTCCATTGTATATTTTCGAATTTTTGCAGAGT
>JAEOSP010000709.1 GCA_016840305.1 Candidatus Hodarchaeota archaeon | reverse complement strand
TATATGAACCAAGTATTACTGGACGAATAGCCAAGTTTATTGGGTTAATCCACGATATTATAATGTTATCCAAAGATGGATCTATAACACAACCACCACTCGAGAGATTATGTCCCGTAGAACCGATTGGAGTAGCTATAATTATCCCATCTGCCGCTGAAGCTGAAATTACCTCTTGGTCAACCATTACTTTAAAATCAATAGGTTTTAGTAAATCTACTGAAGTAATTAGTATTTCATTGATTGATGACCCTTGAATTTCTCCATTCAGACGAGCTTTTATTTTTTTATGTTCTTCTAATCGATATTTTCCATCAAAAAAATCTTTAAGACTTGTTGAAATAGTATCGGGGTCTATTTCAGTCATGAATCCTTTTCTACCTTTGTTTATTGACAAAATTGGTGTTTCAGGATTTGTTCGTGCTAATCTAAGTATCGTTCCATCTCCCCCAATGGCAATGATGCAGTCAACATCCAGTTCATCCAGACCACTTCTCTTCACGGAAGAGGGTAATTTTCTTTTCCTTTCATGAAGAAAGTCATAAAGTTCTGGGTTAAGGAAAAATGAAATAGATCTGCATATATCAAGTGAAACAATTTCTTCAAGAATGTTAACTGTTTCTTCGTATAGAACCTGGGAGAAAATACCAATACGTGATACTTCTACCAATTCTCTCACACCTTAAGTACTGCTAATATTCCATTTCTCTAACAAGAGTAATTTTCTTACGATCCATTACAACCCAGTAATCGAGTTCTACACCTTTCCCAGATTGGAATAGTTCATCAAGTTTTGTTTTTAATTCTTCTTCAGAAGGAGGTTCAGCAACGAAACTTTCATATGATTCATTGTCCATGACATGAATAAAACCAGTACCAGATTCAATATCAGTTACTTGCCCTGTACGTTTTTCAATGATTGGTACATTGACTCTTTTGTCTACAGGGGAAATCAATTGTCTTTTCTGGTTGTCGAAAAGCCCAATGATCATCATTCTTGCTTTTGCAGCTCCATGTTTCCCTGGTTTACTCTTATCAATAGAAATAACTCTACAAGGTTCATTTGAGTCTGGATCAATAATATATCTTCCTACTTTTACAGTACCAACTTTTTTCGGTTCATATGACATAATTTCACACCAAATTCTATCTGTTTATAATTGATAAACGTACAAGTATCTTGAATCAGCAAAAATCACTTACTTATTAAACTTTTTTTAACAATGTGTTTTAAGAATGTCAATGATTTTCATTTGACTAGTACGATTTATCGTAAAGTAGTCTATTAAGTTCACATTTAGGAAAAATACTTAGTGAGTTTTCCTCTGAATTGTTAAATATTCAGATCAAAGTCGAATAGATTGACAGAAAATAAGGAAAAGAGATTTTTTATCTGGTGGAAATACTTGTTTACCCCAAAAGGATTAGGTTATGATAGAGGGAGTACTACTTTCAGTCCTGACGGACGTTTATTTCAAGTTGAATACGCAATTGAGGCAGTAAAGCGTGGAACAACAGCTATAGGAATTAAAACATCAGAGGGATGTATTCTTGCTGTTCAGAAACGATTACACACCTCTCTAATCGAAAAGGATAGAGTAAAGAAAATTTTTGCCATAGATAACCATGTAGCTGTTGCTATCGCTGGATTAACTGCCGATGCTCGTGTACTTGTAAACCAAGCCCGTGTTCAAGCTCAAATACATCAAATAACATATAGTGAGTCAATCACTGTAGAGAATCTTACACGAAGAATTGCAGATGTTAAACAGATTTATACACAACACGCAGGGGTTCGCCCCTTTGGCGTATCATTACTGATCGCAGGTGTTGATGAGATTAACGGACCTCAACTTTACATGACTGAACCTAGTGGAAGCTACTGGGGATACCGTGCTGCGGCGATAGGATCTGGAGCTCCTGTAATAATTGAATTCCTTGAGAAACTATACCCAGATATCGTGAAGACGGTTGAAGAGGGGTATTTAGTCGCATTAAAAGCAATGGATAAGGTATCAGAGGAAGAATTAGATCCTGAAATGATAGAAATTGCGGTTATTACGAATGTCGAGAATAAGTTGAGATATTTAGACTCAACAGAAATTATAAACCTCAAGAACAAATTATAGATTGAGAGGTAAAAATCATGCTAAGAGATACAAGAAGAGTTGATCTTTCAGGAAAATCTGTTGTACGTGCAAAATTTGAAGGCAATAGATTTGAATTAATAGTTAATCCTGAATTAGCTCTTAAATACAAGATGGGTATTCTTGAAGAATCCTTTACACTGGACGATATACTTGAGGCTGATGAGGTCTTTCAAAACGCCAGTAAAGGGGAAAGAGCTCCTGATGAAATTCTTGAACACTGTTTTGAAACAACAGATTTAAACACCATTGCTGAAAAGATTCTGGAAAAAGGTGAATTGAATCTCACAGCGGAACAAAGACAAGTCTTTTTTGAAAAGAAAAGGTTAAAGATAATTAATCTTGTGTCTAAAATGTGTATTAATCCTAAAACTAAAACACCACATCCTCCTACCCGTATAGAAAATGCTATGAAAGAAGCAAAAGTAATGGTTGATCCAACTAAATCTGCCGAAGATCAGCTGAAAACGGTCATAGCAGAATTACGTAAAGTGCTTCCTATTAGTATGGAGACAGTGAAACTCGTTGTAAAAATACCCCCTGAATTTACTGGAAAAGCTTTTGGAGAAATTAAGAGAAAAGGCGAGATCAAAAAAGATGAATGGCAGAAAGATGGATCTTGGATAACTGTTGTAGATGTATCAGCTGGAGTTCAAGGAGATTTCATTGAGATGGTTCAAGGTCTTACTAAGGGTAGGGCGGAAATAAAGGTTCTTGAAAGAACTAGATTATGATAGATTAATGAAAATTATATTCAATTTTAATATTAAGAAGTGAAAAGTATGACAATTTTAGTGACTAAAAACCAGCTTGTTATTCCTGGTGAAATTCTTGCACGTGGACAAGGAGTCAATGTTGCAGGTGGAGTATACAAGAAAAAAACTGGTAACGAAACTGAAATAATAGCCTCGATGATCGGATTAGTCAAAATTAAAAAAAATGATATCGGGGTTGTACCTCTTGAGGGGTGTTACATTCCTTTGGAAGGTGACATAATAATAGGAATAATAAATCGTGTTGGAATGACTTCCTGGAACGTTGATATCAGGGGCCCATATGTTGGTACCCTTAGAGTTAGTAGTGTGCTGGATAGAGATTTCGACTCACTTAGAGAGAGTTTAACTCGCGTTCTGAATATTGGAGATGTGATTCAAGCAGAAATTACCTATTTCGATAGGACAAGAGATCCTGTTTTGACAATGCAGGGTCGGGGATTACGAAAAATCACCCGAGGACGCTTAATTGAAGTAGATCCTGTCAAAATTCCAAGAATTATAGGTAAAAAAGGGAGTATGATCCAATTATTAAAGAATATGACAAATGCTCAGATTTTAGTAGGGCAAAATGGGAGAATTGTTGTTTCTGCAAACAATGCTGCGACTGAAAGTCTAGTTATTGCAGCTATTCAAAAAATTGAAACAGAAGCGCATACCAGTGGCCTTACGGATAGAATTCGTGAGTACTTAGAAGAAAAGAAGAAATTAATTTAACGATGTGAAAAATATGATTGAAGGAAAAAAATCTCTATTATTAGAAGACGGACGAAGGTTAGATGGTAGAGAACTACACGAATTACGTCCAATTACAATGAGAACGAGTGTGCTAGACAGAGCAGATGGAAGCTGTTATCTCACCTGGGGAAATAATAAAATTATTTGTGCAGTATACGGCCCGCGAGAAATTCATCCCAAGCATCTTGCTAAACCTGATCGTGCAATTATACGAGTTGAATATCGTTTAGCTACATTTTCAGTAGGCGAACGTAAAAGCCCCGCTCCAAAACGGAGAGAGTATGAATTAAGTAAAATTCTCAAAGAATCCTTGGATTCGATAGTTTTCTTGGAGAAATTCCCAAATGGTACTATTGATGTCTACATAAGTGTATTAGATGCAGATGGAGGAACACGCTGTGCTGCACTAACAGCAGCTTCTTTAGCACTTGCTGATGCAGGCATTCCTATGAAAGGATTTGTCACGGGATGTGCAGTTGGTAAGGTCGCAGATCGTATGGTTGTAGATCTATCTGATGTCGAAGATAAGGAAGGACAAGGTGATATGCCAGTTGCAATGAATTATAATACTGGCGAACTTTCTTTACTCCAATGCGATGGTGAATTCACTCCTGATGAAATAAAAGAAGGATTGAACTTAGCAAAAAATGCTATCGGAACGGTTTATCAGATGCAAAGAAAAGCAATACTGTCAAAGTATTCACAAATTGAAGAACAGTATGATGAAACTCAGGATGAGGAAGAATAGGTGAAATATAATGCGTAAAGAAGAAATAGTTGGAGAATTAGAAAGAACATATATCCGAGACTTACTCGCGAAAGGAGAGAGAATAGATGGTCGAGGATTGATGGAAGGAAGGCCCATCCAAATTATCCCAAATGTCATTAAAAAAGCTGAAGGATCAGCAATGGTGAAATGGGGAGAAACCGTTGTATTGGCAGGTATCAAAACTCAATTAGGGTCCCCTTTCTCCGATACTCCTAACACAGGAGTAATTACAGTGAATGTTGAACTTTCACCAATTTCCTCACCTATAAACGAAAGTGGACCACCTGGTCCGCAAGCTATTGAATTAGCTAGAGTTGTAGATCGTGGAATCCGTGAAAGCAAGATTATTCCAATGGAAGATCCTAAATTATGCGTTATTCCTGGAAAGAAAGTTTGGATCGTCTTTGTTGATATCTATGTTATCGATGATGGAGGCAATCTTTTTGATGCTTCGGCGTTTGCAGCTATGGCCGCACTTGCTAATGCACGTTTAAAGCAAGTAGTTATTGATGAAGACTTAGAAGAAGTTACTCTACTGGATGAAACAGAACCTCTACCAAGAGTTGGATCAGTCGTTGGTCTTACATTCAGTAAAACAAACAATACGATCTTATATGACCCAAACCTAATCGAAGACAGAGGAAAAGAAGCTCGATTTTCATTAGCGATTACAGATCGAAATGTGATTTGTTCAATGCAAAAGGGAGAATCGGGAACTTTCACTCAAACAGAGATTGAATCGATTATTGATAATGCCCAAACCATAGTAAAACCTTTACTTGCAAAGATCGAGGAGAAATCTCAAGTTCAAGAAATGAATGAGATGTTTCGATTCGAATTCTGACCTTCAAAAAGTAAAAAACTCGGACTGAAAAATGGAGTATTGATGGTGAAATGGGCCGAACTAAAAAAGTAGGATCAACTGGGCGTTTTGGTACTCGTTACGGAGCTACAATTAGAAAAAGGGTAAAAAAAATTGAAAGTGTTTCAAAAGCAAAACACAACTGCCCTTCTTGTGATTCACTCAAAGTTAAACGCGTTTCTATTGGAATATGGGAATGTGGATTCTGTGGATATAGATTTACAGGTGGATCTTGGGCTCCTGAGACTCCTGGTGGTAAAATTGCTCAACGAACTGCAAAACGATTATCAAGTCAATCTGAGACGTAATCATCCCGATTTCTGGATAAACAATTAAAATGTGAAATTATGGTTCAAGTTGAAAAGAACTCTGCATCCAGCGGACTAATTACAACCTCCCATAATCCCTCTCATTTTCTACGAAAGCTCTCGAAACTCCTAACCTTTTGCCTCCCAGATTCGATTAGGATAAATAGAGGTTCTTTAAATAAAAAGCAATTACTTAACTATTGCTGGAATAATAAGATTCCCCGATTGATAATAGTTCAAGGTTTTGAAGAAAAAGACTCTTCGTTAATTGAATTCTTCAATCTTGAAAAATCACAAAAGCCTGTTGCTTCCGTAATTCAAGTAAAAGACGTTTTTTTCCCAACCAAAGGGATAAAAGAATCAAGAATTGACGCTAGCCGAATATTTCTGCATTATTCTACGGAAATTCCCTCGAGTTTGAGGGAAAGCATAGATTTACTGATGAAGCCATTTTTAATTTCAAATTCAAAAGAAAAATCAGATTCTAATATCGAAATCAATTTCACTACGTATACTTCTCAACATCTTATTGGAAATTTCACTCGTACAGGCAAGAAAGAGAACCTAGAAATACTTACGTTTAGTATAACATTTGTAGAATAAGGATAACAATTCAGATGAAACCAAAGATTTGTCTAATAATAAATGTAAGCTTCGATTCTAAGGAAGAAGCAAAGCTTGTCCATGATTCACTGGCTCCAGAAATTATGGATCATGATTTTGATAGATCACAAGTATTTATTGAATTAAATAAATCTCAACTAATAGTGAATATAGAATCTCAAGATGTAACCGCTGCTAAAGCAAATATTAACTCCATTTTGAGATGGATATCGCTTGTAAGTGAGTCGACTCAACTGATCACAAAGACAAGTGTAATAAAATATTCTTAATACTTCCATTAATTAGAGGAAATTATTATGACTCTTCCAGAACTTAACCCAGCTCAACAAGAGCAACTTTTAAGGTTCCGAAAACTCGAACAGACAATCCAAAATCTACGTATACAATTGAGTGAGATAGATAGAGCACTTTCGGAAATGGATCTTACCAAGAAAGAGCTTCAAAAACTTGATGGAGATACTCAAGTTTGGAAATCAGTTGGAACTGTTATGTTTCCAAAAAAAGCTGAGGAGATGCTTAAGGAGTTAACGAATAGAGGAGAACTTTTGGAGATTCAAAGAAAAGGGTTAGAATCAAGAGAAAAAGAAAATGTGGCGAACTTCGAGGAATTACAAAAACGTTTAAGCCAAGATCTCGGAGAATCAACTTCCTCCAATTAATTTTAGGCCTAATATTAATGGAAGGGGACCATATGGACGTTTTGGAACCCGAAGAGATATTAGAATTACTATACGACGAGATTCATAAATTTTTAGTTGAAGAAGCGGGAGAATTTTTAGATCAAGATTTAATAGATATTACTTTAGAAACACTCGAATCTGGAGAATTGAATATAGAAATCGATCTCCACCTTGAAATTTCCTCCTATTCGCATTTAAATGTTGAACTTTTAGCTGAGAAAGCTCTTGCCCATGGGATTAAGATTGCTGATGAAATTTGCCCTCAATATACCAAGGTTCGCGGAAACCTTCAGAAAAAATGAATTTTTGATGAATCGGAATGAAAACTGAAAAATGCTGTTCAAATCCTCCATTTACAAAAGATCCAAGGTCAAAAAAGATTCTATGCAAAGATCATTTTTCTCAAATATTTGAAAAAAGAGTTAAGAAGTCAATTAACAAATATTCAATGCTGGAAAGAACTGATCACTTAGGTTTTGGTTATTCAGGTGGAAAAGACAGTACAGTATTATTACATATCTTAAATAAATTGTTAAAACACTATCCTGAAAGTGAAATGACTGTAATCACTATTGATGAGGGAATAGAGGGTTATCGCGATGGTTGTATGGAATTAACTAAAGAAACTGCTTTACGCTACAATGCCAAGCAACTGGTTGTATCTTTTCAGGATTTATACGGAGCATCTTTGGATCAGATAATTAATAAAAGTGTTAAATCTGGTAAATCACTATCTCCATGCGCAATTTGTGGGATACTTCGTCGAAGAGCCTTAAATCATGGAGCTTCAGCAGCAGGAGTTACAAAAATTGTTACTGCACACAATCTAGATGATGAAGCTCAGTCAATCATTATGAATATGCTAAGAGGGGACTCAAAAAAATTCATGAGGTACACAAGAAAGCCTGTACAAAAATTTACCTCACTTAAACCACGCATTCGTCCGCTAGTTAATATTTCAGAGCCTGAAATTGTCCTTTATGCATATGCCAACAATCTAATCTATCATTCCGTACCCTGTCCATATGCGTATTCTGCCATGCGAAATGATATTCGTGATTTTCTAACAGATATGGAAAAGAAAAGGCCAGGTACATTAGCGAATATTGTAAATCTACATGACTCTTTATGCAACTATTTTCCTCAAAAAGGAAATTTCATTCCAACTCATCAATGCAGTGAGTGTGGTGAACTAACAACACATGAAATCTGCCCTGTGTGTCAATTATTATCAGAATTAAATCTTGGGATTGTTAAGCCTTCAACGTAGTTTAATCTTCCCCAACTGTAAGGTAACTTTTACCCGTTTTTATACGTTTAATAACACGTTGATTCTTCTTTATAGTTTGAACAAGTATTAAACCTTCAATCTCTAATTTCATCAAAGCTTCGTTTAATTCTCGTTTAGAAAATTCTCCGATGTCAGATTCAAGAAGACGAATTAAATCATCCTCCAGTAGGGATATTTATTAGCAACCATGAGTTTTCACCATACTACGTTTAGAAGCGTTTTATGTTGTTTTAGCTGAAGAATTTCTAAGTAAAATATAATTCACTAATAACTAGAATTTTCTTTCTTTATTATAAAGGATTTATCTCCAATTAATTGAAATCTAAAATACGCCATTATTATCCGAATAGGGGGATAGTTTGCTGACTGTCTACCCCAATCTTACGTCTGAATTGGGTTTCTTGAGCCTCATACCATTTCATCATATCCTGAGTGCATGAAGAATGAACTGTTGATAGAGCATGCTCAAAATGACGCCACAATACGAATTCTACGTCTAAATCTTCTCGAAGGGCGCGCATTCCCGCTTCTCTACATATGGCTTCAAGATCTGCCCCCACATAAAATTCCGTCTCTTTTGCTAGACGATCGATATCAACATCTTCACCGAGCGGCATATTCTTTGTATGAATTTCTAAAATCAGTTTACGGCTTTCCTCATCTGGAGGTGGAATATAGACTACTCGATCAAATCGACCAGGCCTAAGAAGCGCTGGATCAATCATATCTGGGCGATTAGTAGCTGCTAATATTACTACATCACGTAGAGGTTCGATTCCAGCTAACTCTGTTAAAAGTTGACTGATTACACGTTCATTAGATCCTGAGGAGTCAGACATACCCCTTCGTGTTGCAACGGCATCAATTTCGTCAAAAAAGACTATTGAAGGTGAAGCACTTCTTGCTTTCCTAAAAATCTCTCTAATCGCTTTTTCACTTTCTCCTACCCACTTGGAAATTAATTCGGGCCCTTTAACACTGATGAAATTTACCTCGCTTTCAGTTGCAAGCGCTTTTGCTAAAAGGGTTTTTCCCGTTCCAGGAGCACCAAATAATAGGACTGCTCGTGGTGGAGTAATTCCGATTCTAGTGAATTTTTCTTTCTCCCGAAAAGGCCATTCAACTATTTCAATTAATTCCTGTTTTACTTTATCCATTCCCCCTATGTGATCCCATTTCACATTGGGTATTTCAATAAAGACTTCTCTGATAGCTGATGGATGAATTTCTTTCAATGCAGATTCAAAATGACTATTTTCTACCTCTAAGTTATCGAGAACTGATGTTGGAATTGTATCATCGCTTAGATTAATTTCTGGTAAGATCTCTCGTAATTTCTTCATTGCTGCTTCTCGACCCAACGCGGCTAGATCAGCTCCAACAAAACCATGTGTTCTCAATGCTAAACTCTTTCGATCTACTTTTTCAATTCCTGGCATTCTTCTAGTATGGATTTGTAAGATTTCTAGCCTTTCATTTTGGTCTGGAACACCAATTTCAACTTCTCTGTCGAATCTTCCAGGTCTACGAAGAGCTGGATCTACTGCGTTTGGTCGATTTGTTGCTCCGATGACAATAGTTTCACCACGACTTTCCAAACCATCCATTAAGGCAAGAATTTGAGCAACAACACGTCTTTCTACTTCCCCAGTGACATCCTCACGTTTAGGTGCAATGGCATCGATTTCATCAATAAAAATAATGCTAGGTGCGTTATCTTCTGCTTCCTTGAATATATCCCTTAACTTTGCCTCACTCTCTCCGTAAAATTTTGACATGATTTCAGGCCCTTGGATTGGGATGAAATGAGCCTCAGATTCGTTTGCAACAGCCTTAGCAATTAATGTTTTCCCTGTGCCAGGAGGTCCGTGTAAAAGAACTCCCTTTGGGGGATCAATTCCTAACTTTTTGAAGAGTTCAGGGTGTTTAAGTGGAAGTTCAACCATTTCACGAATTTTCTGAATTGCATCAGAAAGCCCTCCAATATCTTCATAGCTGACTCCTGGCATGGTTGTTTCTGTTTCAGATATAGGTTTTTCTGAAACATTCAATTTTGTTGTATCTGTTATTAATACAATATCAGCAGGGGTTGTAGAATTGACAACAAACGGTATTGATCGGCCTAAAATTGGGATAAGAACTGTATCATTCTTAGATACGGGATAACCCAATAATTTGCGTTTTACAAAAGCTTCAAATCCATAATCTAAGGAAATTTGTCTAGTGGGAGCAATATTAACCGCTTTTGCAACCTTAATTTGGGCTTTACGAATACGAACGTTTTCCTCTAACGAAACTTTAGCATTTCGACGAATAATTCCATCCATTCGTACAATTCCTGCCCCTTGATCTTCAATATAAGCAGGCCAGGCTATAGCGCCAGTTTTTTGTCTCCCTCGAATCTCAACAACATCTCCTGTAGAGATGCCAATTTCCCTCATATTGATATCGTCCATCCTAATTTTTCCCCGTCCGACATCTCTTTGACGCGCCTCTGCTACTTTTAATACAACTTCATTTGTCAAATTTTTCATCCAACTATTTTTAGTGAAGTCAATAAAGCCTAATTAATATTTGCGAAAAGTTCGTACTTTATTACTAATTCTAAATTAATAAGTTGAAATCGAGATTAAATACCCTCCTATTCAAAAAAAATAAGCAGCTCCCAACCCAAAGAAGCAAGAAAGTAATTATTTTAAAATTTTCTCAATAATCAATAATTGTTTGAAGTTCAACTTCACAATTATCGATTTCTTCTAAGTCAACAAGGCGTTGTTGAAATTTCTCAAGAACCTCGTTACCCTCTTCAGAATCAACTGTCTTAACGAATAATTTGAGGGCTACTAATCCGAAGAATAAAGGTT
>JAEOSP010000708.1 GCA_016840305.1 Candidatus Hodarchaeota archaeon | reverse complement strand
TGGAAAAATGTGTTACCCATCTCAAAGATAATCAACGCCCTCGACAGCTATTTTTTTTAGAAACCTCATGGGTTATTATGAGCCTATATTAAAATCTTTTAAAATTGTTTTACAACTAAGGTGAAATGAGGGCAATATTTTTTTCTATTTGTCTTCATTAAATACAGTTTAAATTTTGAAGCAATCCATTACTTCTTGATAATACAACAATCAACTTTTAGATTTTTCCTTTATATCTTTCCGGTGTTGCTCCCGTAAGGTACTTTTTAGAATCTTTCCACTGGGGTTTCTAGGGAGTTTTTTGACAAAAATGATTTTTTTAGGCTTTTTATAGCTTGCGAGATTTTTCTTACAAAACCCAATGATTTCTTCCTCGGTGGCTCTTTCATTTTCCCTAAGCACGACATAAGCGCATACAATTTCAGTCCATATATCATCTGGAATCCCGATTACTGCGGTGTCCATTATTTTCGGGTATGAATAGAGAACATCTTCCACTTCTTTAGAATAAATATTTTCACCACCAGAAATGATCATATCTTTTTTGCGATCATGTATAAAAAAATAGCCGTCTTCATCTTTTGACCCCATATCCCCAGTATGGCACCAACCACCTTTGAGAGCTTCGGCAGTTGCTTCTGGATTTCGCCAATAACCTTTCATTACATTATCGCCTTTAACCACGATTTCACCAACTTCATCGGGTGGAAGTTCATTATCATTTATATCTACAATTTTAATCCAGCAGTTAATTGCTTCTTTGCCTACAGATGAAAGACGGCGAACTTTTTCAGGGGAATCCAATATATGATCAGAAATGGGCATGATGGTCGCTAGTGGGGAGGTTTCTGTTTGGCCATAGCCCCCAATAAAATTACAGCCAATTTTTTCCATTGACTCCCTAAGAACAGCTTCTGGCATTGGCCCTCCTCCATAAATAACAAGTTTTAGCGAGCTGAGATCGTATTTTCCAAATTGGGGATGGTTTATTACAAACAAGAGCATAGTAGCAATGAATAAACAAACAGTTACCTTCTCCCGATCTACTATTCTCATGAAATCCAAGACATCGAACTTTTGGGCGATTATATTAGTGCACCCTAAAAACATATAACCCATCGCCACCCATTCAGCACCTATGTGGTAAAGAGGTGTCATAGTCAAATTTATATCTGAGTAGTCGCCCTTCTCTGCGATTTGTTGATTTATTATATTGGCAATACGATTCTTATGTGTGATCATAGCCCCTTTTGGAAATCCTGTTGTGCCTGAAGTGAAGAAGATTGCGTATATATCATCTTCGCTTAAAGTCACAGCAGGTTCTTTTGGATCACCTTTCGAAACTAGACTTTCATAATCGTAATCAAAGCCATGTTCAAAACCCATCCCAATGACATACTTGACCGAGGGACAACGATCACCTAAAGATCTTAATGTGTTCGCATATTCATCGCTTACTACGATTGCGCGTGCCTCGACATTATTTATAATGTACTCAAGTTCGTGATCAGAAAGTCGGTAGTTTAGAGGAACTCCAATGACACCGGATTTAGCGTAGGTGAAAAAAAGCTCAATGCATTGGTGACAATTCATGGAGAGGACGGCTAAGCGATCACCTTTGGAAAGACCTAATCTATAAAGGGAGTCCACTAACGCGTTCACTCGTGCGTTTACTTGACCCCATGTAAGACGGATTTCATTAGAAACTAGCGCTGTTTTGTCAGGGAACCGTCTTGCATTGCGTTGGACAATTTCTCCGATTAACACTTCTAATACCCCCCTTTCTTTACATCCAAAGTGGCATTTTGTATCTTTGACAGTACCTATCTATTATAAGACCATAAAATTTAAGTTATGCATTATTGCGAAATAGGAGGTTTGTTCGAAATAACAATGAATCCTATGGGGACAATTTTTTTATAATTTAATTATTGCACTTTTTCAGCTGTGGTCATTAAGAACATTTTTAACTTTGACAAACTCTTAGTCAATTATCATGTTGCGATCCTAATAGGTTCCCGCTAGTCCCCGACCTCTATTTGATCCAGTGTATCCTGATAGTACATAAATACGTAATATAGACGGGGGCCAAAAACGAATTCCAAATTCGATACTTAAAGCATCTAGTTGCTCAAGAATCAAATCCAGTCCAATTTCATCTGCCCAAGAGATCGGTCCTTTAGGTAGGCCTGCGCCCATTACCATGGCCTTGTCTAAATCGGTTGAAATGGCTATGCCTTCATCTAAACACCTCAGGCTTTCGGCAATTAAAGCAGCCTTCATCCTCCTTACCACAGACTTCATCTCACTCTCATTCAAATTCGT
>JAEOSP010000707.1 GCA_016840305.1 Candidatus Hodarchaeota archaeon | reverse complement strand
CTTACAACACAAATAGCATCATGGATTGATCTTTCAGCTTCATCGACTACTAACTCAGTTCCACCACGAACTAAAATAGTAACAGATTTCGCATTTGGACATTCTTCAACGAATACCATATCATCGTCACCGATTTTTGCTTCGTGAACGTTTCCAGCAGTTCCTAAATCGTCAGCTGAGAGGTCTTTAATATTGTTAACAATAGCAGCGCCTGTGGCTTTGCTTAGTTTTTCTATATCAGATTTCTTCACACGACGAATAGCCATGATGTTTTTCTTGGCCAGTAAATGCTGAGCAACGTCATCTATACCCTTTTGGGCAATTATAACATTAGCTCCTGACTCAACAACCTTATCAACCATCTTTGAGATCATCCCTGATTCTCGGTCAAGGAATTCTTGAATTTTTGAAGGGTCTGTTATGCTTAATTCAGAATCGAATTCGGTTTTAGAAACTTCAAAAGCCTCGGTTACGAGAGCGATTTTTGGGTTTGTCAACCTTTTAGGCATACTTGGATGAACAACTTCTTTATCAAGAACAATTCCTTTGATTAATACAGTTGAATCAATATCTTCGCCTTCTTTCTTTTCTACTTTAATATCATCAATATCGATTTTGCCAGAACCTGTGTCAACGCTTTTTACCGCGTCAATGACAATTTTTGAAAGAAGACCACTTGATCGGGATACGATTTTGGAACTCATACAGGTCATTACAATTTCTTTGAGTTGTTTAACATCCTCAGAGTCAACTTCGGTTGCAATCTCATTTAAATATTCAATAGCCTTCTCGGTGGCTAATCGGTATCCTTCTACTAGAATTGTAGGATGGATTTTATCACCTGCTATTAGTTCAGAGGCCTGAGCTAATAATTCACCTGCAAGTATAACAACACTTGTTGTTCCGTCTCCAACTTCTTGATCTTGAATTTTTGATAATTCAACCATCATTTTACCTACAGGATGAGCGATATCTATTTCTTTTAGGATAGTTGCGCCGTCATTTGTAATAACTACGTCACCAAATCCATCTAAGAGCATTTTGTCCATTCCTTTAGGACCAAGTGCAGAACGAATCGCTTCGGAAATTAAACGTGCAGCAGCGATATTACTACTAACAGCATCTTTTCCCGTAGTGCGTTGGGCATCGTCTTTTAAAATTAATACTGGGGTACCTTGTAATGTCATTTTCATTTTCCTCCTACATCATTGGGGGCATACCGCCCATTCCTCCCATACCTGGAGGCATTCCACCCATACCTGGAGGCATTCCGCCTGGAGCGCCACCTGTGCTTTTGCTCTGAATTACATCATCAATTCTAAGGATTAATTCAGCTGCTTCTCGTGCAGATTGAAGAGCTTGGCGTTTAACACGAAGAGGTTCAATAATACCATTTTTGAATGCATCTACGGTTTTACCCGTAGTCACATCAATCCCAATATTTTTATTACCTTTTTCATGAGCTGCTCGTAGTTCCACGAGAATATCAATTGAGTCCAAACCAGCATTTTCTGCAAGAGTTCTTGGAATAATCTCAACAGCATCAGCGAAGGCATCTACCGCCATTTGTTCTCGGCCTTTGACTGTTCCTGCGAACTCTTTCAATCCTTTGTGAAGTTCTATTTCAGGGCTACCTGCACCAGCAACGGCCCATCCATCTTCCAAAACATCTCTAACGACACATAACGCATCATGTAATGCTCTTTCAGCTTCATCAGTGATATATTTTGTACCACCGCGCAAAACGATTGAAACTGATTTTGGATTTGGACAATCTCTTACGTATAAGAGTTTTTCATCTCCAATTGGAACTTCTTCAACCAT
This sequence comes from Candidatus Hodarchaeota archaeon, assembly GCA_016840305.1. The sequence goes on along the minus strand of JAEOSP010000707.1, from coordinate 11,363 downwards.
ACCCGCTTCACCCAAATCTTCAGATGTTAAATCATTCAAATTTGTGACGATACTTGCTCCAGTTGCTCGGGAAAGTTTTTCCATGTCAGATTTTTTAACCCTGCGAACAGCTAATATGCCTTTTTTGGCTAGAAAGTGCTGAGCAAGATCATCAATACCTTTTTGGCAAAGAAGAGTTGTTGCTCCTGAATTCTCAATTTTATCGATCATTTCTAGGATCATAGCTTGTTCTTGATCAAGGAATGCATCCATCATGGATGCTTCAGAGATACGAATTTTAGCATCAAATTCAGTTTTCTTAATTTCAAGTGCCACATCAATCAAAGCTATTTTTGGCTCTTTATCAGAATTAGGCATACGATTATTGACTACTTCCTTGTCAATTACAAGCCCCTTAATTAGTTCTGAATCTGTTAGACTTTTTCCCTGTTTTTGGATAATAGAAATCATGTCTATATCGACTTTTTCGTCTTCCATAACTGTGCGTGTTGCTTCAACAGCCATTTTTGCCAATAATTCCTTTGCTCCACCTACTGATTTTGAATTCAGTGATGTTCGTGCAATAGCTTTGAGATTTTCATCATCTGATACATCAATTTTATTGGCGATTGCTTGCAGTATTTCTGTGCTTTTATCAGCAGCGAGTTTGAATCCACCAATTATAACGGTTGGGTGAATTTTTTGATCAAGTAACTTTTCTGCTCGTCTGAGAAGTTCACCAGCGACAATGACTGAAGTTGTTGTACCATCTCCAACTTCCTGATCTTGGACTTTAGCTACCTGTACTAACATTTTAGCAGCAGGATGCTGAACATCAATTTCATCTAGTATTGTAGCTCCATCATTAGTAATAACTACATCACCTAAGGAGTCTACAAGAAGCTTATCCATACCTCTGGGGCCTAATGCACTTCTAACGGCATCAGCTAAAGCTATGGCAGCCTGTATATTGTTTCGCTGAGCATCACGACCTTGTGATCGCTCAGTTCCTTCTCTTAATATTATAACTGGTTGTCCACCTAGTTGCATGGTTGTTTACCTCATAAATTTAATTGTGCAACGAACTGGTTGTCATTATCGGTAAAATTTTGATTTAATAGTGACAACGCAGATATTAGTGAGTTTAATACTCTTGTTACCATTTTTTTATGCGAGTAAAATACTTTGTCATCTGCTTCCGGCAACTTGTGTGAATTTTCCAGCATTACAGTGAAACAAGTATATTTACGATATTTACTCTATTGAAATAATTTATTTACCAGAAATTAGTGATGAAAGCAAGAAATATTAACGACTGTTACCATGCGACGGGATATGTATTTTTGGATCCGTAATTAGTTTCAATTCGTAAATCATTGTCATAATATATGTAATAATTTACAGTAAAATCACGAATTTATATCATCAGTGAAAAAGGTTCTGAATTACGAAAAATGTTCTAGAACATGATTAATTAGATATCATAGTTATTTTTCATCGTGATACATCGTACCATACTATTTTCCGTTCTATAACATTATTCATAAGCATTATATAGATCTATTAGGTGAATAAATTGGTTACAAGATGTTTATAAAGAGAATATCAGTAAAGACACCATAATACTACAGAGAATTTTCTACTTTGGAAAAGCTGTAAACATAAAAAGAGGAATCGAACAAAGTAAGAAAGACAGGTCACGAATGAAATGTCAGTACGTACTTATGATGGGATGCAAAAAGTCATCATCAACTCAGGCATACATGAAGTATAATGATCTGAAGCAAAGATAGAATCAAGATTATACAATGATTGAGAAAGTATATGCCCAATGAAAAGGAAAATTATTTAAATACAAGAATTCAAGAGCCTGTTGTCCCACTTTTTAATGGTGTGACAACTTATATCGAGAAAAGGTGAAATAAAAATGGCTGGATTTGCTAGCGCAAGAATTGAAAAATTAATTAGAACTGCAGGTGCACACCGCGTTTCCGCTGGTGCGATTACCCGACTTAACGAGATCCTTACAGATTATGGCAAGAACCTTGCAAAATACTCTGTTGAGATTGCTCGTCACTCTGGTCGAAAGACTGTAAAAGAAAATGATATAAAATTAGCTGCAACCAAATAGGTTTGTTAATTTTATTTTTTCTACTTTTTTTTTATTTTTCGGGGAAAAAGGGGAAGACAGAGAGAATTAACTTCACTGATATTCTTCACGTAGTTGAATAATAATTTCTTTCAATTCGTCATTAGTTATTTTGCAGGTGATGTAGGCGAATCCTCTGTCATCAGGATGAAAAGTTATTTTTCCATGCTGAGTTTCAATTATTTGCTTTGCATCACGGTTCTCAATAGCTACCTCTGCTACTTTAGCTAGTTCTTGCATGAATTCTTCCCCCTTATCCCACGATGGTAGTTTGAATTTTATTTTTTCGATTGCTTTCTCCTCCTTACTGTAAATAAAGGTATTAATCCAAGAAAAATAACGGGAAGAGGAAGCGGAGTTACCTCTGTGGTCGGGGTCCAATCAGTATTTGTTTCCCAACTATCAGCCACAGCCACATCAGCATCCCATAAAGATTTGAAATAATCAGCAATATCCTCTACCTCGTGGACAGCAACTCCCATATCACGGTTTGCCTCACCAGATGCATACTCGTCATCACCAGGTTCAAGCTGTGGAGTTACACTTCTAGGACTCCAATTCCCTGAATATATAAACACATGAGCTCCATCAATGATCCAGTACTTGTTGTGGTAATATCTTAGATCACTAGTGGAGTTGTAAACAGGAATTGAATTGTCTGTTAGTGATTTAGCTGCGGCATAAGTATCTTCATTTTCTGAAGAGCCTACTCGACGATTGGATATTAGTACCTGAATATCGATGGCAGGATTGTTGTTTTTCAAATCTATTAAAGTATTATTGAATTCAGGACGGCTTATAGTATACATGGAGACATAAATTGATGATTGTGCAGATCGTAGATACTGAAAAATTACTTCATCTGCATTGTCAGGGTTTGTAAATAATGTTACATTGTATGTGCCTGTAAAATTCGTTGGAACTAGGTTTGTAGGACTGGTATATTCAGATTTCTCAATGGTTTCTACCGAACTTGCTTGTCCTTGTATAGAAGAAGAAGGAACTTCACCATCATTCCAATCTGAGTCAAAAATTGACTCATAATAAGTGGCTACAGCAGTGTTTTGGATAACTAAGCCAGTTTCCCTATTGTTGAGAAAAGCATTTTCACTAAAATTGATTGATGAAAGAATAGTGACTTTTCCGTCTATTATAACTAATTTATTATGAGTATCGGAAATCCATTCACGATCAGAATTACTTTCTGAATTGCCCATCCATCTGATCTCTATTCCTAAACCTAAGAAATAGTCAGTAATATCATCCGAATCACTATCTTCATTTACTTGGATACGTAAATCAACTCCACGATCGTGTGCTGCTACTAGACTTTGAACAATGGGAGAAGGATCTGATGCCCAAGCTACGGAATCATCAAATTGAGTGATGTATTGGTTTTGAAGGTCAATGGTTTCTTTTGCACGATCAATCCAAGCTGAAATAACATCTAAAGCGTTATCGGGAGTTACAATTGGTGTTAGCGTCATTGATTCCTTAAGATTAAGAGAAACAAATTTAGGAGTATATAATTCAGTTCTCTCTATCGAATCAAAGTAAGTTAGAGAGGATCTTGAAAGGGTTATAAGATTCAGGCTAGAGAATGTAAGTATAAGTACAGTAAGAAGAATTAAAGTATACTGAAAGCGAATTTTCATTAAAGCACCTCACATAGATGAAGGAATTTTCGATCCAATGTTTATATTTCTTTAGCTATAAAAAATGTAAATGAGATCACGAAAATTTAAAGATTGCTTTTGTTCATGAGGTAGTAGCTTCCTCAAAGGTAAGAATAAGTTCTTAAAAAACTTAGGCTGACAAGTGTTCCAAACTCAATTTATCAATAAAGGAAGGAATGAAAAAATGTCAACAAGAAATTACTGGAATAATAAAATATGGTTAATAGCACTTATACTAACTTCTGTTGTATTTATTACGCTAGGTTCACAACTCCAATCGGATTTTGGAAAAATAGATATCGAATTTGTTCGAATCTCCGATGAGGTTGGTGATATTGTTGAGGGAAAACTTTACCGTCCTAACTATGCTACACCAGAAAACCCTTTACCAGGTGTTCTACTCATGCATGGTTTTAATAATGATAAGGACACTGAAGCTCCTGCAGCACTTGAATTAGCTAGACGAGGGTTTGTAGCTTTAGCAATATCCGAAATCGGTCAAGGCGATTCCTCACCATGGCAAGGATTGGATATTCTAAATGAAGATACAAATATGGGAGCGAATGCCTCTTATAACTTCCTTAAAGATCTAGCATTTGTTGATGGGGATAAACTAGGTATTGTAGGGCATTCTATGGGAGGAAGTAACGCAAAGAAGATCGCTGCGCTAAACCCTGATCACGATGCTATAGTTATTCAAAGTGGAGGACCAGCAAATATATCTGGAACGGGAATGAAAAATTATCTTCAACTATGGTGCCAATTTGAAGACCTAAATAGCTATCCTCGAGATGAATGGTACAATATCGGCATTGATATGATTGAATATAATACAAATCTCACAGCGGAAGTAAATACTGATTATGGGGTTTTTTCTGCTGGGACCGCTCAACGTTATGCATATATCCCTTCAACTCATCCTGGTGGTACTTGGAATAGCCAAGGGATTGCTGAAACAGTCGATTGGATGAGAAAATCTCTGAAAGGTGGTTTGACAGACAGTCATTGGTTAGACCCCAATAATCAAATTTACCAATTCAAAGAAGGATTTACCTTAGTAGCTACTATATGCATAATCTTGTCAATCATACCTTTTGCAAGTATATTACTTGAAATGGATATATTTAAGGAAGTAGTACAACCATTACCAGATAGATATGAGGTTGAGGAAAAATCATGGTGGATTTCTGCAACTGTTAATACCCTGATTGGTGGTATCACCTTTTTACTTGTTCCTGTTCTTGGTTTAGGATTATCTGTCATCCCAATAACCAATTTAATTACTGGAAGTGCTTTCTTTTGGTGGTTTACATTTAATTTCGTAATTGCCGGATTAGTTTTCTATTTCTGGTTTAGAAAATCGAAAGAAAAAGGAATTGATTGGTATGATATGGGAGTCTCCTTTGATAGAGAAAATAAAGTTCTTGATAAAAAGATTATCAAAAAAACGGCCTTACTTGCTGCAATTATCTTTATAAGTATGTATTTATTTGTAGCGATATTTGAAAACTTACTTCATGTAGAATTCCGGTTTATGTGGCCAGTATTACGGCAGTTTACGGGATACAGATTAACTCAATTCCTTGTTTATCTAATCCCATCCTTATTATTCTTCCTTTTTAATGGAGGAATCTATCTCTTTGGAAGAATTCGACCAAAAGCGCATTCAACATTTGCTAAAACTCACTTGGTATGGTTTGTAAGATCCATTTATGCAATGTTAGCTGGATTGATTGCTATCTTCGCAATCCATTATCTACCTCTACTATTTCTTGGTACCCCTCCAACTTTCCATTTCATACCCATGGCTGCCCTCTTTCAAATTTTCTTAATGCAAGCGATTCCACAATTCACGTTGCTACTCTTCTTGTTAACCTACTTCTATCAAAAAACAGGAAAAATCTATCTAGGGTCTTTTGTGGTTGCACTGATAATTACCTGGATTATTGCAATTTCAGGTGCTTATAGTCTTCCATAACTTCCTTCTCTCCTTTTTTTTTCCTGATTCAATTAAATTCTCGAGGTATGGCAAAATTCAAATTATCAAATATTTAATTGGTAGTAGAACTACAATTTAATTCTTTCAATTTAATTATACGAAAGGTAAGTCTGATGGAGAGCCTATTATTAAAAAATGGTTTACTAGTAACCATGAATGCAAACAATGAAATAAAATCCAATATGGATGTGTTTCTTGAGGGAGGAAACATCGTTAAAATAGATAAAGAGATTAAAGTGAATGCTGATAAAATTATCGATTGTGAAAATCAGGTTATTTTCCCAGGTTTTATATGTGCACATACTCACCTATATTCTGCATTACTCCGTGGCGCACCAATGAATATTACGCCTCCAACCGACTTTACTCAAAACTTACAACGAATTTGGTGGCCGATGGATGAAGCATTGACACTAGAAGATGCTTATACATCCACATTATACGCAGTGTATGAATTAGCTTTAAATGGGGTTACTGCCTATCTGGATACTTATTCAGGGCCTAATGCAATTGAGGGATCTCTTGATCGCATAAGTAAAGCCACACAAGATGTGGGTACGAGAGGGGCTATTTGTTTTGAAGCAACTGAACGTCGTTCAGAAGAAGAAGGGAGAAGGGGACTTGAGGAGAACAGACGATTTATTACGCAAAATGATCCTAAAAAGACCCTAGTACATGGTGTGTACTGTTTACATGCATCTTTTACAGTTTCAGATGACTTAATTCATAAAACAGTTGAATATGCAGAAAAAACCAATTCCTTTAAAACAATCCATACCTCTGAAGGACTAGTCGACCTTCAGCACAATCTTGAGAGGTATGGAAAACGTACTGTTGAAAGACTTTATGATGAAGGATTTCTAGGGCCAAGAACAGCGCTAGCACACGCTGTACATATTAATCAACGTGAAATTGACCTAATCGCTGAAACTAACACAAATATAGCTCATAATCCCAAGAGTAATGAGTTGAATGCGGTCGGAATAGCTCAACTTCCAGAAATGCTTTCAAAAGGGATAAACATCGGCGTAGGGAATGATGGTTTCATATATGATGCTATTGAGAACATGAGAACTGCCTACTTAATGCATAAATTAAACCACCGTAATCCTAGTCAAGTACCTACCCCCTTAGAAGTCGTACAAATGATTACTATTAATGCTGCTCAGGCTATTGGATTGCGTGATCAAATTGGTTCAGTTGAAGAAGGAAAAAAAGGTGATTTCGTGATTTTCGACTGTTCAGCTCTTCCTACTCCAATACATGAAGGAAATGTCTATGGGCATCTAGTTTATGGGTCCTTCTCAAGAAGAGATATTAAACAAGTTATAGTAAACGGAAAAACTGTCGTCAAAAATGGAGTTCATACCTCTCTTGATGCGAGCGAGGTCAGTCAACAGTCAAAGGATTCTGCAGTTAAACTGTGGGATAGGCTTGATTTAACGCCTAGGGTTGTCCCTCTATAAATTCTAAAGAATCAAAAAGTAAAGAGGATTAAGCTTGAAGCTTCTCTAAAGCTTCAAAGATTTTTTCCTCGTTTGGAGGCCCCTCATTCAATTCGTGAGGGATATCAATATATTGAATGATGCCTTTTTTATCAATGATAAAAATCGCTCGTTTTCCAAAGCCAATTCGTGGAATGAAAGCATCATATCTTTTGCTAACCTCACCAGGAGGAACCCAATCTGCAAGTAAAGGGAAATTCAATCCTTCCAAAGAATCAATCCAAGCAATATGGACTGGGATAGAGGCTACTCCAATTGCTAGAACTTGAGTGTTTAGAGATTCAAATTTATTAATTTGCTTGCTATATGAAGGTAATTGGTGTGAGCACACTGGAGTAAAATCCTGAGGATAAAAAGCTAGCATGACGTTTTTTTCTCCTCGAAAGCTCGATAAGCGTATTTTTTTACCATCTTGTGCTGGTAAAGCAAAATCTGGAGCTTCATCACCTATTTTAAGTTTGGTACCACCTTGTATTACTGGATCTGCCATATTTCATTACCTATTCGTATGTAAAAGATAACTATTGTTAACTTATGTACTTTACTCTACTGGAATCAAAACGCAAAAATCCTTTGAAAATCGCATTGATATATCAGTTCTCATTAATATTGAACTACATATTTCTATCTGATTACTATGTCAATTTACACCACTAGTCAATCAATGAATAAGCGTAACAAGATATTTACAGGAACGATTTTCAGCAAGAAAGCCAGAGAAAAGTGTTTATATTCTCACAATCTCTCATTCATGAAATGAGATCCCTTCTTATGAGAAGAAATGCTTAAAAACATTATTTCTACAAGTTGCTTCAGTTGCGCAATTCATGAAATAATGTTAAACAAATGAGTTGGTGATTAAAATTACTGCAATTTTAGCTGTAAGAAATTTAACAAAGATTTATGGAAGAGAATTAAAAATAGGCCCCCGAAAGATCGGTAGAAAAGTTGTTGGAGCACAAGATGTCACTTTTGATGTTATAAAAGGAGAAATTTTCGGATTTCTTGGACCAAACGGTGCAGGGAAAACTACAACTATGCGGGCTGTATTAGATTATCTCAAAATTCAGAATGGAAATATAACTGTTTTTGGTTTATCACATCACGATGACACAATGGCCATTCGTGAACGAATTGGTTATATGCCCGGTGATATCGCATTATATGAGAATTTTACGGGGAATGAATTACTTGACTATTATTCGAATTATCGTCCTATGGACCGTGAATTCCTGAAAGAATTGAAATCAATTTTCCGAGTGGATCTAACATTAAAAATTGGGTCATTATCGAGCGGTAACAAACAGCAAGTCGGATTAATGGCAGCTTTGTCTGCAAAACCAGAGTTTTTAATACTCGATGAACCAATATCAGGATTAGATCCTCTGATGGCCGCTAATTTCCACAGATTAATAAGGAAATTAAGTCATGAAGAAGGAATTACAATTTTTCTAAGTTCACATGATTTAGCAGAGGTTCAAGCTGTTTGTGACCGTGTGGGTATTATCAAAGAGGGTAAAATGATTCTAGTTGAGAATGTGGAGAGTTTACGGGAGAAATTCATGCAGAATGTTCGTGTAACCTTTCAAGATGTCAATAAAATGCCTACAGAACAGGATTTTTCAACTATTCCATCAATCATTGATGTAAAACAAATTAAGAAGAGAACTTACACACTCCGGATAAGAGAAGATGTGGATAGCTTGTTGAAATTTCTAGCTAAGTATCATGTTCTACGGTTAGCTATTGAGGATGCTGATCTAGAGGAGATATTTTTGCAATATTATAAATGAGGTGAAATTAAATGTTAACAACTTATTTCAAGAATTTAAAGAAAAATTGGCTAATTGGAATAGTACCCCCTGTATTTGTAATTATATTTATCCCAATAATCGCTGCTATTTGGCCAGAACTTGAAGCCCAAGCTGAAGCTTTCGCCGCAATTATGGAAAACGAAATATATAAAGTAATGTTAGGCGATCTGGCTGAGGGAATGTTCGATAGCTGGCAAGGGATAATAGTAATGTATATATTTGTTTGGATCGATTTTATTATGATCTTCATAACTATTTTTATGCCTGTACGTATCTTGAGTAGTGAAGTAGACAGAGCTACTCTGGATATTACTTTGTCATATCCAATTCCTCGTTGGAAATATATGTTAGAGAAGTATTCAGTTTATGTGACTTACCAACTTCTATATCCCATCATGGTTGGTACCATTCTGATCCTGTCTTCAGAATTTATGAATGAACCAATCAATGCAAGTGCAGTTTACCTAGCTTTATCAGGAGTAACGCTAAAGTTCTTTGCTTTAGGTTCTCTTGCTTTTCTCTGTGCCACACTTTTCCTTAAAACCAATCGATCAATGGGAGCAGCAGCAGGTGTTGTTCTTGGATCATATATTGGAGAGCGATTAGGTATGTTGGTTGCAAGTGCTGGGGGTACAGCTGGGGACATAGGCAATTTTGTTGCAGGTTTATCCATGTTCCACTATCTAACTGCTGGACGAATTCAAACATGGGTAACACAACCTTGGGAAGTTTTATTGGAGAATTTTATACCTGAATTCTTAATTGTCTTTGGTGTAGGCTTAGGTGCTCTTGTTTTAGCACTTTATGTTTTTCAGCGCAGAGAACTTGCTTTTTAAGCAACTCTCCTCTCTTTTCTTTTTTCTTATCTTAATTACATAATTTTGGGTATTGATCTCAGAACATCTATGATTGTATTAAAGAAAGGGTGAAACCGATTGATTAGACTTCATGAAAAATCTGACGAATATCATCAAGGAATTGATCTGAAGACTTGTCAATGACAAGAAAGTTGGACAATTCTTTAGTCTGATTTGGATCAAGAACCCAATAGGTATAGAATCCAACAAGAATCATTTTTCCAATATCAAAAAATACAAATTTATTTTGCGGATTACTTGACCTGAGAACGGATAGAGATCTACCGTTTTTGGTAAATGTTACGTGATTAAGTTTCTCAGATCCCATACCACCAGCAGGTACAGGATTTTCCCTAAAAAATCGATATGGGGTTGATTCTTCTGATGGAAAATTAGTAACGACATTTTCAATATTACCATCCATAGCCACGAACATTATGGTAATTGTCCTGAAATCTTGGGAAGCAGAGGTTGGGTTATGTATAGTTTGTCGAAGTCTGATGATACTAGCATTTCCTCCCAGAATTTCGTAAGCAACATTCATCTCAAATCCTTTTAGGGATTTTCTCTCATTAATTTTGACGGAATATTCAATTCCTGTCCAGATATCTGAAGTTACTTGATTTGAGGAGTATTTTTCTTTCAGAAAAGCCATATCATCAAGTTCATCATTTCGTCCTATTGGAACAATAAAAAGTCCACCAGGGTCTTTGTTGAAAAGCACAGATGGTTGATAATTCGGAAAATTGGACGTTAAGAAATCAAATCCCTTATATGAGACTTTCACAAGGGATGCGACAAAATCCTTTGAACTTTGAACTTTTAATGAGTTGTTTTCTAAGGACACAATAGATTTGTTATCTATCAAAGGTAAGTCCAATAATTTTGGTTTAGTTTGATCAGGGATGACTAAGAATGGGACTCTTCTGGTTTCCTGTCTTGCTTTACTTTCAAATACAAATTCTATTGAATAAGTTCCATATGATACATTAGATTCAAGATTTCCTTTGATCTCAAACTCATAAGGTTTGAAAAGGTTCAATTCCGTAATATCTAGCACATTTGGGGATATCAACCAATCTTTTGGAGCCTTTATCAACAGTTGCCCTCCATTAGGCATGAGTCGATATGCTTTTATGGATATTTTAAATTTAAATTCAGGATTAGTGATTACTCTCTGCTCCGAAGGGATAAAAATATCCATATATTTAGTTGGATCAATTTTCAGTAATTCTGGGGGTATATTTTTCTTCAAGCTAAGAAAATATGCTTTTTCTCTAACATTCTTCCAAGTTACGTTACCAATCCCTATCCAACTTTTGGCTGATTTTCTCGTAGATAATTTGTCTACATGAATCATTTTTTCAATTGTTCCTAAATGATT
>JAEOSP010000706.1 GCA_016840305.1 Candidatus Hodarchaeota archaeon | reverse complement strand
GAAACAAAAATGTCTTATCCAGTTTTTCCAAATGCACCAGGGTTACAACAATTTGCGATTTTTACAAACGTCTCTACATTGGTTACCCTGACCCCCCACGAGTGGAAATTCCCAACCTGGTTCCCCTCACTAGAACCCAATACGATATTTTCGGAAGAATTTGACCAAGGGGATGTTTGGTCTAAGGATGAGTCAAATGATCAACTAGTTCAACCTGATAACGAAATGTTTAGTCTAAGACTGTTCAATTTCTCAGTTGAAGAAGATCATTACTATAGAATAAACACTGCATTTGTTATGGATGAAGTGGCACCAGGCATTCTCAGCGCGTCTCCAGTAACCGCTCTACTTGGTACGGATTTTGAAGAGATTTCAGGTGATTTGGAAGACGAAGGACTGGTGATTAAAGCATTAGATACTGTAGAAATTACTATTATTATGTACTCACCTGGTGAAGCTCATGGAACATATTCATTATTCTATCAAGAAACACCAGCACTTTCTGTAGCAGAAACAAGACCTTTAACATTCAATGAAGATATTCCATTAGAAAAAGAAATTTATTACACGTTCACTCTTTCTAATCCTATTGTTATCAGAGTAAATTCGACTCCAGCAGACTCTTTTGACTATGATGTTTATGTAGAAGGTTCAAAACCTGGTGATTGGGTTTATAAAACGGATGAGGGCTTCATTGATGATAATTGGCGCTATCTACCTGCAGGGACCTATATGTTGGAAGCAACAACAGCAACTGCAGGAAATGAAATCCGTTTCAATTCAGTTCCTGTCAGAATGCCTGGTGAAGTATCACTTGATGAAGAAAGTATTTTTGCCTTTGAACTTCCAGTAGACAAGAATAGGATAAATTTTGTAAATATCTCTACAGATGACCATGCGAACCAATCTATAGATTATTATTGGGAAATTGTCAGTAAATATGATGAATTTATTGATGATACAGATTCAGATACCGAAACAATAGGCAATGAGCAAACTGGTGGTTCATGGATCGGAAATCCTGTGAATAGCACGACTATCCTTGAATATTTCCTTGCTAGAGAGCATGAAGTACCAATTCTTGTTATTTATCCCACTGGTGCAGATAATCTAACAGACCCTATCTCAACCTTCGGTGGAAATCTCGAAGTCAGTGTAGGTGAAGCTCCTGACCAATCTTGGGCAGCTAGAAGTTTCTATACCTTATATAGTGCCTTTTCTATGTCAAATTTCGTAGGAAGTTTTATACCCAAGCCAACCATTAGCAGCACAACCAGTTATGTCATCAATGATGATGAAACAACTGATAACGATCAAGTCATTGGTATACCACTCGATTTGGATCCCTATAAAATATATAATTTGACACTAACCCTTACTGGTAACTTTTCAACTACAAATAGTCTTAATGTCACTTTCCACAACGATTATCCATTTAGAGTAATGGGTGGTGATTTGAGGTCATTGAATATATTCAGTTCTTACAGGGCGGATTCAGATAATTTTGCGGATTGGCAAACTGGTTTGATTTTAACAGTATCTGACATGAGCTACCTTTATATGGATCTCCAAAGAAGTGGTGCACCTTATAATGGAACTCTTCAGGTAATGATATCAGATATCGGTGCTACAAATATGGCGTTTCAAATAAATCAAGAATACAATGAAACAATTAGTAAATATGAAGTTAAGTCCACATCTTTACTCGTCAAAGAGATTAAACCCTCAGAGATGAAGAAAGCGGCTCCTGGCTTTGAATTATCACTAGTTTTCATAGCACTTGTAATATCTTCTGTTTTTGCTTCAAGAAAACGTCGAAATCGATAAAAGTAGAGAAGAAATCTCTACTCCCCCTTTTCTTTTTTAACTGTTTAGATTTGGAACCCACATTTAGAATGGAAATCAGCATCCTCAGTCTCAAGGTACCCCAAATTACGACATTTCCTTGGTCTTTTTTCTCTTAACATAGGCAAATCTCAAAAGAATGTAGAATCCAAGAGCAACAATCAGTATAATCAAATCCTTCATCCAATCATTTGAGGCTGGATATAGCCATTCAAATCCTATTAATTCAGCCACTGGATTGAGATAGTTAATCATCCCATGAATTGCGCCTACAAGCCAAAGAGATTTTGTGTGGTGAAACATTAATGATATTATAATAAATAATAGAGTTCCTAGGATAACCCAACGAAAAGTTAATGTACGATCTATGAAGTGTATAAGAACAAAATATAGGGTGACAGTCAATATCGCAACTGTTGGATTAATTTTTTCAACAACACGAGTTTGAAGGTACCCACGAAATATAAGTTCTTGCCAAAAGCCATTTAACATTGCCCACACAAAAAATAGTATCATAAATTTTACATTTGTCCAGGTGAAAACTTCTGCAATTTTTAGAGGATGGAACTGAATTGATCCTTGGATCAAACCACCTGCTATTGTAACTACAGTGAATAGAGTTCCAAGAAATAAACCAATTAGGAAATATTTAATACTAGTGAAATTTCGGGGGAGACCAAGATCAACCCATTGAAAATTACGTTTTTCTACCTTGGTTATTAGTAGAAAGACAAGTAAAATAATGAATAACGCGTCAAATAACTGAAGCACAACCTGAGATTCAATCACCATCATTTGAGTTTGTGCTTCTTCTAGAGCAAGCGGTTGAGAAAAACCCTTTGATAGATAATATTGCGTCGAAATTAAAATGAAAACAACCCGATTTAGTATAATGCAACATACAAAATAAATAGGAAATAATACAAATACCAAGATAAGCCGTAATCGGTCTATCTCACGAGCGTTTACTGAAGTATTCATTGTTCTACCCTTCCTCTTTTCCTAACCACAATAGTTTCTGCAAGAAAATCAGTTCCTTTTTGAGATTCCCCGTGTCCTCTATCCATCTTCAACATGCCAAGAATGATGTCAAAAGGTAAGAACTCGATAATCCCAGGTAATTTTGTGAAGTTACGTACAATACTCTGTTTCCACGTTAACCTGACACCTGAAATATCAACTACTAGCAATCCCAATAATTTTTTTCCAATTGTTCCAGAATAGGATTTCTCTAGCACCACAAAATACGCAGAATATAATACTATGGCTCCTAGCCCGTAAAAAAGAAGGAAAAATCCTGATACTAGAAAGGGTATTATTTCTAAATTACTACGAAGTAAATCTAACGCTTCACTGAACTCATTTATATTCAAAGCTTGTTGAATATTAATTCTAAAGAAAACAACTAAACCAAAAATGAGATATGCAAGACATGCACCCACGATTAATAGTATATCAACTACAAATGCCAAAAAACGAAGTCTCCAGCTTGCGGGTTTTAAACCCCAATCTTGGCTTAAACTCACGCCTTTGGCTATTTCATATGAATCACCATAAGCTACTTCTGGATTAGGATTTCCCGAATCCTGAATAGCTTCCAAAACTTCTTCCTTTAGGTTAGCTAAATGTCTGTTTAATAACTCTTTTGGCTGAGGTAACCAAGAATTAATTTTTTGAATATATGATTCAACTAATTCATTTTCTTTACTCATTCTTTATATCTCCTTGAATTTATTCAAAATTTTTCAACATAATGGAAAGAAATTCGCCAATCGATGCTTTTAAATCAACTAAAAATGATCGACCTTGTTCAGTAAGACCATACATGATTTTCCTTTTCTTTTCACCTACCTCACATACCAAACCATCATCTTTAAGGCTTTTGAGAATAGGGTAAATATTAGAGGTAGCCATGGTCAACATTCCCATGGTTCGCTTCGGAATCTGCTTTGTCAGCTGATAAGGATAACTTTCTCCTTCATCGTAAAGAATTTGCAGAATAATTGGCTTTGCAAATCCCTTTCGGAAGGCTGCGTCCCATTGATTCATATCAGGCATCAATTTACTTCCAGAAATTTCTTATAACTATCTATCTAACTATCTATATTACAATAATATAAAGCTTTCCTTGAAGGCAAAAAATCAAAAGAACTACTTCTAATACGAATGTGTTTATCATGAAAGCCTTTGATATCTCAATGGAACTCTCAGAAAAGATGGTTGTTTACCCAGGTGATAGGAAATTTTCAAAGAAACAGGTTCTTAATCTAAAAAATGGTGATTTGGTTAATTTATCAGAGATATGTATGAATGTGCATACTGGAACTCACCTAGATTCACCAATCCATTATATTCATAATTCTGATTCTATATCTGACATCAATCTAAACAGATTCTTTGGTTCCGCACAAGTATTTGACTTCACCAGTATAGAGCTTGGCACAGGAATCACTGAGGTTGATCTCCGTTCCTTGAACATCAAGAAGGATGATATTGTTTTATTCAAAACTAAAAATTCAGAGCTTATGATGAAGAATACCACTTTTAGAGAGGATTCTGTTTATCTAACTCAAGAAGGGGCATTTTATCTTGTTTCTAAGAATATAAAATCTGTCGGCATAGACTATTTGAGCATTGGAAAATATAACGATGATAAAGAAACACATTTGGCATTACTAGAGAACAATGTTCTAATCTATGAAGGATTACAGTTGAAAGATATTGTTCCAGGGGAGTATTTATTTTGTGGTTTCCCTTTAAAAATCAAAGATTGTGAAGGAGCACCTGTAAGAGCGGTTTTATTAAGCATTGTAACTAATGAGAAGTGAGTTGAGTGTGAAATAAAAATGACTGGTCAAATGGCTGATACTCTTCAGTACCTCAACGATGAGTTTAACATAACAGGAGTCAAAGGTGAAGGATTATTTCATCCTGAAGATGTTGGATTAACCCCATATTCTAATTGTACCGCCTGTTGGAGAGGTTATGTTGCTTCCTATGCGATAGATGATGATGAACTTCATCTTGCAGGATTACTAGTTAACGCAAAAGAAAAAGGAATTATCAACGGAATCAAAGCAGAAAGGTTAACAGAAAGCCTTTTTACACATCAATTTTCGCATCTTGATATAAAAATACCATTTTCCGGGAGTATTCTGATTGGAAACGATTTTATTCAGTCAATGTACGTTCATATGGGATTTCAAAAACCAATAACATATGAAAAAGTCATTGAATTGAAATTTAAGAATGGAAATTTATTGAGTTCAGAGGATATTTCATTAAAAATAAAAGAAATCCGCGAAAGTATTAAAAATTCTCCATCTCGTCCTCGATCAGAAGAGAATTTAGGGAAATGGATTGAAGACTCTTTTTCTCTCCATTATGATTAAATTAATGTCAGACAAGTTAGAGCATACATTTTACATATTTCTAAGATAAAATTGAGGATTCTTTTTTCCACGAGTTTTTTACCAATTTCTCCTAATACATAAATGCGACATTTCTATTAACGATTGCGAACAATATTCTACTTGATATTGCTGGAACATTGCAAGGAAGAACAATGGTTGATTTAGTACCATCAGAAAATAGGAATGCTGTGTACTCTTTAATTCCTTCTTTAGTATCTATAATTGGAATTCCTTTATTACCTATAACAGGTTATTTAATCAGCAAATGGGGTTTGAATATTGGTATTATTATACCATTCCTTGCTGGACTTTTTGGAAGTCTTTTCATTATAGCTAGTTTTAAATTTAAGCAGAAGGAGACTGTTTCAATAATTTCATAGAAGAAGCACCTTAATTAAGTTCCACATTGTATAGTTACTTAAAGGATATTTCCTGTAGTTCTAGTGGAGATAATAATGGCTTATATTGGCGCTACTGCAGCAGCAGCTTTAAATGCAAGCTCATACCGAGTTAAATTTCAACGTGAAGAATTTTTAAAACTAGTTGAGATTGCCTCACCGGATATAATATACAAGGTGAACCGAATATTCTTTTTTGCTTATGATGGTTTTGTAATGTACACATTTAAATGCAGGAATGAGGATTTTTATAATCAAAATATAATCGAAGGAATTGAATTCTCAAACCAACAATGGGCAGAAAACTAAATTATATTTGGTGATCTAATCTTATACAATACGCTAATCAAAATCTTTACCAAACTTGGATAAAACCCAAATAACGGCCTTCAATATTTTGGTTTTTCTCAAAATGACTAGTGGAAGTTTTGCTCTAAAATTCATAGACCATGGTTCAGGATTGGTATAACCTAGTTTCAGCGCCAATGCTGCTGATTTGTCGTTATCCGCATCCCATCTCGGATCATATCCATTCTCTAAACTATACTCGATCAAGTTAGCAGCCAGAAGGGTAGCAAATCCTTGACGACGATACTGTTTATTAACAACAATTTGAATTTCAAACGCATTATCATAGGGAATATTTCCCGTAGCTGTTGCTCCAACAACTTCATTATTATCAAGGATAACATATCCAAATCCTTTTTCCAGAAAAACTTCCTTAGAACCAAACATATCAAAAAAATGTTTTTCAAAATCTGAATTAAACAAGTTAGCGTTTTGTTCATTTATAAATTCAAGTTTCAGATGCTCTGGAAGAGTTCTCTTTAGTGAACGTATATGTTCAACATCTAACTTGTTAGATGAAAATTTTGTCCTTTTAGATTTGGGAGTCACGAGTTGCATTCCAAATTTGGCTTTCAGCAATTGGTACCAAGAATCTTCAGGTGGAAAAAGAATCACTTTGTGAAAGGGAATTGCGTTTAATAATGAATCAATAAATTGACTAGTAGTATCACCAGAAATAGCTGCAAACGCAAAATATGTCATTAAACAAACAGTTGGATTTTCAAGATCATCTACTAAAACTTTAGCTAATCGTTCTTGAAGTGATGAGTTGATTATCGCTGTTAAATACTTATGATTGCTAAATATCGGGGTCAGATTGCTACTCTGCTCCACTGGATATTCAATTAGTTCTGTTGACATAGATTCACCCAATTGTATCAAATGGGTAAGAGTGTAATTTTAATACATTTAGTTTCAGTTAAATATTCAAATGATAGCTTTGCGATGAAATAATGAGTGTGTGCATTAATGGTATTTTTAGATATTCTCCTTAACAGTCTATTTTATGCCATAGTTGGTAATGGCTATCTATTATTATTAATGTATTTTTTCAATCCAAGAATTTGATGTTATCAAGATTATTCAGAAAAGATAAAGGAGAAGGTAGAACCGCAAACAAGGAGGGAGCGAGGTATAGCAGGAATCGTGTCAGTTCCGTGGATAATAATTATTATCGGATTCCCACTCTATTCAACATTTTTGTTAAAATCTCAACAAGGTAATGAGATAGAATTCTTACTTGCTTTCTTGAATATATTTTCAATGGTAGCTCTATACTTCTTAGGAGATTTGATAATCTTAGACTGGTTTATAATTAGTAAATGGACCCCTGATTTTATAATTATCGAGGGATCGGTGAAGGGAGATTACAAGGATTTTTCCCACCATTACCGAGGCCACGCAATTGCTACGATTCCTCTTATACTCGTTTGTGTTATTTTAGCAGCAATAATCTCTTTCAGTTAAGTTCGTTATACGCTAAATTTACCAGATAAATGGAAGGAATCGTTTTACTCTTTTTTGATATTGAGCGTATTCAACAGGGAAATGGTCAAGAAGAATGCTTTCTTCATAGATGGATAGATAATAATATCCTGGAATTCCTAAAAATAATGACAATAGGAAAAGATTCAATAACAAGAAAGGAAAACCGATAAAATAGAAGATATATGAAGAATACAAAGGGTGACGAACCCAACTATAAATACCCTTTGTTTCCAACTGATTTGGAATTCCCCATGAAAAGGCACGATTCCAGCGTGATACTCGCCCAAAAATGGCAATACACGTACCTATAAGTATTGCTATTCCACCGATCATTTGAATTAATAGAAAAAATTCTGATGATGATTCAGATGAAAAGAAGTAGAAAACTTGTATGCTGAGAAGGTCTGTTAAAGGGATTAACACAAATAATAACCAAACCAATCCTGTCAGTATTAACGTAATATAAGCCCACTTACCTTGTGGAAATCTTGGTTCTTCTGATTTGATCTTATGTTTTTTCCTTTTTCGATAGGTTATAATGTCTAAAGGAAGGGTTATCCCAATATATAGGAGTAAATTCAGAAAAATAAAAAAACTAATCGTTTCTGCATGAATCACTACTGATCACAATTAGGATCTGATTTCAGATTGTATTAAACTTTTCTATTGAGATTTTTCTAACCATTTTTACAGGGATTATAGTTGATATGGAATTTAACTCTGAGAGACATTAACAGAGGGGTAAAAAGACCAAAATACTAATGTAGTATATGAACTAAAAATACAAGCATAGAAATTGATCTTTTAATATTCACTCCTAAAGTATTTCCAATTTATATCACCATAATGGACAAATAATCCACCCCTGAACAATATTTTTGGATTCGCATCAATTACCACAAACATAAGCTATTTAATATCAAAATGTAATACATTTACACATTAACAACCGAAGTGATGAAATTATGAGATTTGGTCCGATTTCTTTCTCTGAAGATACAGAGGTTACAGAGCCGATTTCTGCAATGGGTCCATTAGTTGCAAGAGGAAATCTGTTTGCAAGTCATATATCTACTAATGGCCCTTGTTCAATAGCTGGAAATCTAGAACTCGATGACTTATTACGTGTGAATGGCCCCTTATCTGTTAAAGGGTCTTTGGTACTTCATAAAGGTGCAGTAGCGAAAATTAATGGTCCAACAAAGATATATAAAGGAATTATTGGAGGAGTAGTCAGAATTAATGGATCCTTAAGATCAAAGTATATTGAATCGAGATCCATAACGATTAATGGACCTATAACGATTGAACAAGATATAGCCGCTGAAGAAGAAGTAAATATTGGAATACACAGAAGTATCAAGATAAGAGAGGAAGATTTGATAACTGTAGGAGGACTAATAGAAGCACCCATTGTTCGTATTAAGAATAAATCACGAGTTTTCTCCCCTGGTAAAATAATCAAAAAAACTCTTGGACTTCAAGATAAATTTGTTAGAACAATAATCCTTGAAGGATTAAAAATCAAAGCAGATATTCTCGAACTAGAAGGAATAGAACTTGAAAATTGTGATCTTGATCAGGTCACGAAAATTGTTACATTTGATTTCGAGGAACAGAAATGATAACATGTTCATTTTTGTCCGACAAAGGTTCTTATCTCGTATTCACCGACCTGTCTCTGTT
>JAEOSP010000705.1 GCA_016840305.1 Candidatus Hodarchaeota archaeon | reverse complement strand
TTTTGTATTTCAGGCCAATACTTCTTTCGTCTTTTAGGAGGTTTGATAGAGATAAAATAAATTGGTAGTGTAGGATTTAGTGAAAAAATTTTCTCGCAGAATTTTTTGAAAGAATTTTTAACCTCCCCGGCTGATTTCTTCTTTGAAATAAACAATCCTGTTATATCGTTTTCTCCAGCATAAAACACTATCCCTTTAGGTCTATAAGGGAAAATAATTCGATCAATATAATGCGTTACATCAGGAATTTGAGATCCACCGAAGCCTCTATTTAGTACAGTAAGAGGTGCCATATCCACCGTTAAAGATTTCCAGTAAGCGATACTAGAACTCCCAGTAAATATAATAGGATCTTTTTTGATCCCATTTTTCTTATCATTTTTTTCGAAATGACGTATACTTCGTTCCCATACAGTAGGATTCCCATCCCTCATTTTTCTGATGTTAAAAATAATTTGAAGCGTATCTGTGAGGAAACTCAATCAACTCAACTCGTTTACCTAATCTACTAGACCCAGTTTAAGTTTAATTATCACATTTATTTGTCACTTTGGATTAATTTTTATCTACAACGTGATATATTTCGGAAAGAGTGATAGTAAATGTCGCAAAATATTTGATAGACGACAATTTGGAAGTTACAGAAGACTAAATATAATCTAAATACAAGCGTGAAATTTCAAAAGGGAAATTAGATTCGTAACTTCATCGTCTCAAGTTCACAAAACCTCTATTAGCATTGTTTTTACCCCTATTTCTTTTTTGAGGATTTCTTTGTCGTTTTTGAGTAATCGAGAATGCCAATACATCGAATATTAGTCTTAAAAAGAATATTTTTACGATATCTTTTGCCACTAACATAATCCTTGTAAATAATAGGATTCTCCAAAGGACAAGAGTATCGCCAAAAGCTAAAAAATGAGTTTGTGGTGAGTACATGAATAAAAATCGACTATTTATCATTGTTCTTCTCACATTCCTCTGGTTCAATGGAATCAGTGAATCAGGATCATCCACTGTATCTGCATGTACGAATTTTAAGATTAAGGATGATCAAAACGTATTTTTCGGAAATAGTGAAGATAACACCTACTTGCAAATTTTGGAGACATATATTACATTTATCCCTGAAGGACAAGTGTGGTATGATGGATCAACAATCGAATATGGGTCTGCGGTTTTGGGATATGCGAATGGGAGCGAATATGGTTGGGTTCAAGGAGGGATGAATGATCAAGGGCTAGCTTATGATTCGACAGGTGTTCCTTATACTACCCCAAACCTCCATAATGAGAGGCCACCTCTCCTAATCCCCCAAATATTCAATTGCAAAAATATAGATGAAGTTATCGAGAGTTTAGATAGTCACTCCATTTATTCTCAGGAGGGAAGTGTCCAATCATTTTTCATTGACAAATCAGGAGAATCTGTTATCTATAATATTGGTGAGGATGGAGACTTTGATGTTTTTAAAAATAATAACAGTTTTCAATTGGCTACTAATTACTATGTAGACGATCCTTCTCGTGGAAATCCAGGTCCTGATGCAATGGAAAGATATAATGATGCAGAGGAGAAGCTCAATGATATAGTAACAAATGATGACCTAACGATCGGTTCTATTGCTTCAGTTTTAGAAGTAGTACATTTTGAAGGAGCTAATTTGAACACGGTTTATTCCAATATTTTTGATATAACGAATGGGGATATCTATCTTTATTTCTTTCATCAGTACGAAGAAGTTGTAAAGCTAAATCTAGAGGAAGAATTAGCTAAAGGTCGACATTCGATTAGAATTGCTGACCTCTTCACTCAAATGACTGTAGATAATGCGATTGCAGAGTACAACAAATATCCATTTCTTGTTAGAAACTATTACGCTGATCTTCTACTTTTAATAGGAACTGGTGTTATTGATTTTCTCCTGGTATTAGGAATGATGTTTATACTTAGTAAAAAAGCCTTCCTAAAAGTTCCTGGTTTAAAGAGGTCACCTCAAACCCAATCCCAAGAAACAGATGAGAAACAGACGATTGATGGAAATAATAATGATTTTCCTCCCAACGTATCAGCTACCCATGTTATCTTATCTCTAGCTCTAATATGGTCTTTTTTAAGTTTCCCGATGATCTATTGGAATCGCCATGGAGAAAAGTTTACCCTAGAGCCTTTGCCTTATACTTCATTCTATGAAAACTATCATTTATTTCTACTTGCCAGTATGATTGGCGTCTTTCTGCTTGCCTATTTCCTTTCCAAGTTCACAAACAAAGGAGAGGTGGTTAAATCAGTTAAAGGGGGGGTAGATCTTGGAAAAACAGCTAAATGGAGTTTTCTTGCCTTTATCACACTTCCAGTTTTGATTGATGTATTCTACATACTTTTGACTTTCTTTAACATTGTACCTCAAGTAGATTGGTTGGTATTAATAATCACCTATCCTTTAATGGCAGTTTTCCTTCTTCTAATTCCTCCAATTGCTGAAAAAAAGAAATTACAAAATAAAGATATTTCTCAAACAGATTTAAGGATGAGATTACTATTCACCAATGTTCTTCTTGTAGTAGTTTTGGGATTTTGGTTTTTTCCCCTCTTCTTAACAGTTAAACTAAATAATACGTATATTCTCTTATTGCTCAGTCTATTGATATCTACAATCGGTTTTTCTCTTTATAGAACACGAAAGATTTAATTATGGATAAGAAGATTTTATTGAATTGTGAAATATCCTTAAAGACCCAAAGCGATAATTACTAAGCCTAAACAAGCAATTAATGTAAGAGGGGTCATATTCTGTTTCAAATGTATGAAGCCTTTTACTGATATTAAAATAAATCAGAACTCGTATTTTTATCAAACACTATGTCTTTTTTAGAATTTTTTTCGTACTTATTTCTGTGATAAAAAATCAGTATTTTAGATATGAATTTATTTCTGGTAAGTTTATTATTATAAATGAATCATGATGTCTCATCTCAGACTTGTAGGCTTTCAAAAAATGAAGAAAGCTAATTTACATTATTATACAGATATGAGAATGATGTATAAACTTGATTGGAAAAATGTTGATGGAACAGGGGTCGTAGTTGCTGCATTCGGGATCCTTTGTGGTCTAACTGGAATAATAGCTGGATTTTTTGAGATCCTTCAGGGCAATCTTGCCACAGGTGGTTTTATAATTAGTACAATCGGTCCCAAGTATTTAATGGTAGATGATTTTACATACTTTGCAGTGACCATAATACCTAACTTTTTTATAACTGGAATACTTGCCGTTTTCGTTAGCTTTTTAGTAATAATATGGTCGATTAGGTTTGTACATAAGAAAAACGGTGCAATTGTTCTCTTAGTGCTGTCTATCACTCAAATGCTTGTTGGTGGTGGGTGGGTAATTGATCTAGCATTAATAACCTGTATTTTAGCTACTATAATTGGTAAACCATTGAATTGGTGGCGTTTGCATATGCCAATGAAAATACAATCTTGGTTAGCTAAAGTTTTACCCTATTCTCTAATATTATATGGAATTATTTCATTCCTTATGCTTATTTTTACAATCATAGGGATTAACGATGTAACAATGATTAAGCCTATGGAATTACTTGCTGTTGTCATGTTTATACCAATGGTACTGATGATTTTTGGTGGGCTAGCTCATGATAATAAAAGACAAGAGTATGCTGGTCAGTTTTCTGAAACA
>JAEOSP010000083.1 GCA_016840305.1 Candidatus Hodarchaeota archaeon | reverse complement strand
AAGGAGGACTGGCTGCTCAGTTACATGCATCAACCGTTCCAATGGAATTCAATGGAAGCTTATATGTTGCTAACATCATCTTTTCTAAAAGTGGATCATTTACTTGGACTATTATTGCGAAAGACTCCTCTAATACATTAATTTCTACTATGTCATCTTTACAACCCTTTATTGTAGGTATTCCTGCAGAAGACGTTGTGTGGGAGAATTTATTACCTCTGATCATCATTATCAGCATCATTCCTTTAGTTCTTGTTTTTGCGGTTACTCGTGTTCGAGGAAGGCGTCAAAGGAAAGTAGCTGCTAAAAAGGAAATAGAAATAGAAATTGCGCAACGATTTAATGATGTTTTAAGTATTAGATCAATTATTTGCCGTAATGAGTCTGGTATGCCATTTTATACTGAGAACTTTTTGACTGAATCACAAGATCTGGATTTAACAGCTGGTCTTACATCAGCTGTATCTAGTTTAGTAACAGAAGTATCAAAAAGGGCAATGAAAAAGGGAGAATTTAATTTGTTGGAAAGAGAAGGTTTTAGTATTATATCTCATCATGGAGAAAACTCTACGATTAGCCTAATCTCAGAGGGAAGGCTGAGCAGTTATATGAAAAACAAACTTTCCGAGCTTCATGAAACGATTGAGTCACGTTTCAGTCAACAAGAGTTAGAGGATCCATCTATGGGAGATTATCCTGAAGAAATTAGAGGAATGGTTTATAAACATTTGAATGTAGGTTTACTTAGTAAATTAACGGTAAATTTTATACGGTTCAAAGAACAGGAAGAGTATTTCAATGAAAAAGAAAGAAAACAATTGGATTTGATTAAGGAGCTTCCTACTAATAGCGATGGTAGTATATATTTTTATGTTACTACTTTTACTTCTACAGTTACTCGTGGTGGGATTTCCTTGGTAAAGGCTTATACATTGTTAGAAAAATGCTTCCAATTACGAATAATCTATCCAATAAGTCTTGAACCGAGAGTTTGAAAAATATCGATATCATTAGTGAACAGATTTGATAAAACACGATTTTTCATTACGTTTAATGCTTGGGAATTTAGACATCTACTTATAAGATTAAATTCTAAGTAGAAAGCATGGGTTCAATAGAGCTGGAGCCGTGGATAGAAAAACTAGTGCCATTGAATTTGGTAGATTACTTTAAAACTCTACGTAAAGAGCAGTTAACCATGCAAAAAAGGTTGATCAACATTTTCAAGAATCTAATGTGAAAGGGAGTTTCTTTTTCCATAAGATATCCCCTCCTATTAAGAAAATCAGAAACAAGATTAATTTATCACATTTTTTTTTTAAAGCTAAATTTATGGTTTAAATATATTGATAAGAGTTTTCCTTTAATCATGAGTTAAAATGGAATGAGGGCATTTCTCGAATCGAGTAGAATTGTAGATATGTTTATCGAGAATGTGCTCTAAATTTTTGGAATCGGTGTTGAACCGCAATCTGGATCGATAGGAGTTGAAAAGCTTTTAGAATATTCTCACCTGTTCTTGCACTCGTTTCTAACATAGTTATTCCGAATCCATATTTTCCTCGTGATTCTTTATCATATTTTTGGATAAGATAGTCAACAAAAGGTTTTCTTACTGTTCTTATTACGCTCTCACGCAAATCCTTTTTATTTGCTACAAGAATAAAAGGAATTGGTCCTCTCTTGTTATGTTGCCAGACTTCGGATATCCACTTCTCAACATTCTTGAATGAGGTCCGGTTCGTGATATCATAAACAATTAATGCTCCTTTTGCTCCTGCGTAGAATGTTTTTCTAACCTCAGAGAAGCTAGGTTGTCCTGCTAAATCCCAGATCTGATACTTTAAATTTCTTGACCCCATTTTAAGATTGTGAGTTGAAAAATCTGCTCCGATTGTTGCTGAATAAACTGGGTTAAATCCGTGTCCAATAAACTGCTTTCTAATAGAAGTTTTTCCAACCGCCCCGTCTCCTACTAGCACTATTTTCCATACGAACTGAGATCCTTCTGGAAATAAAAATTCTACCTCTATTTCCTCCTCCAATTCAGGATTTAGGCCTTGGGCCATATTTTTCAGTAATTCTTGAAAGGATTCTCGATTTGTAAAAAAATCTATATCCGTGAAATCGTTGGGGGTTTCAGGCATTATTCTTCATCCTCTTTAATTGAGAGTTTTTATTTGTCGGACTCTCTTCCAGCTTAGGTAGAACAATAAAGAAGGTAGATCCTTCTTTGTACGTACTCTCGACATAGATTGCTCCTTGATGCAATTCTACTAACTCCCGTGCTAATGCTAATCCTATTCCAGTTCCTTGGATATGAGCGACCTCATCTGAGCGATAAAATCTTGTAAATAGATGTTGCATATCTTTTTCTGAAATGCCTATTCCTTGATCTGTTATTGCGATAAGGACTTTAGCGGTTTTACCAAGATCATATTTCCCCTTATAGTCATTAATAACATTGATAGTAATTTCCGAGTTTTCTTCTGAATATTTAACAGCATTATCAAGAATTATTCGTATGATTTGTTCAATTCGTCGCACATCTCCTACTAGTTCAACCTCACAAGACCCTAAAGTCAGAACATTGATATTCTTTTCAATTATTTTAGGTTCTAACTGTGCAATTACCGAGTAAATCGCTGCTGATATGTGATACGTTTCCCATTTTAGATCTAAGCTTTTTCCTGCATCGAATCGGGACAAAATTAATAAATCATCTACTTGTTGATTTAAGATGGCCGTACTTCTCCCCATTGAATTGATGATTTCTAATTTTTGATCTTCTGACAATTTTGGACCATATTTTTGAAGATTAATCAAAGACAAACTAAGTGCGGAAATAGGAGTTCTCAATTCATGAGAAATGACGGAAACAAATTTCTTTCTAACATTCTCAAATTCGATGAATGGGGTAACGTCTCTGAATTCAATTATAGTAACCAATGAATTTTGATTCACAGAGGAATTTAAGGCAATATTAAACTCAAGATAAAGATTTGGGGCTGCTTTGATAACTATTTGTTCATTCACATCATTTGACAAGAAGAGATTTTTTATTGTTTCAAAAAACATGTGCCCTGAGCTGAGAACGAAATTAAACTCAGCTGTGATCTTTATCGACAAGATCCTATTGATAAACCTTTCTGCTGCCTTATTAACAATGAGTGTTTTTCCATCTTGATCTAGAACGATTACGCCATCACTGATATTATTGAGTATCAATTCAATTTGCTGTTTTTGTTGTTTAACCATCTGACTTTGTAATTTAATCTGATCTATAGTAACATCTAATTTTGCCCATGTTTGTGTTGTATTAATCTTCTCTCACCAATATTAGAATTTTATTTCCCACGTGGTGTATCTTCCTTCTTCATTGGTTATATTTGGTGAATCAAGCTGAAAAGTTTTCAAGAGTCCTGTTAAAAATCCTGTAAGTAAAACGTTTGTTAATACTTTTGAAATACCTTCATTTGTCCAATCTTGGATTGTTAATTCAATAGATTGACTTTTTCGGTTAAGTAAGAATGATTTTGAGGTAACTTTATTCTTTTTAACACTCCAGTCTCCTTTGAGATAATTTAACCATGATTTTTGTAGTAAAACAGCATATCCTGTCCCTAGAATGCTCGCTCCTTCTTGAATCGAAGAGAGTAACGAGTTCCCCTCTTCCCTGGCTGTTTCAATGATTGGTAACGTTATGAATTGGGGAATTATGACTTGTTCAAAATAATCTAGTAGTTCATCATTCAATAGTTTTTGTAGCATAACATTAGGAAGGGAGAAATAGATGGTCTGGAGTAGTGCAATATTACTACTTTGGTCGTTTATACTCGTTAGAAAGAATGTTGCCACATGTAAGTATTTTTTGAAGTGCATTACTACCGTGGACACATTATTACGTAACTCTGAACGTCTGTCTGGATCAAACTTATGTAATAAGATAGAAAGATTTACTGGTGCGTCATTTTCTGTACGTGCTAAGTCCCATATCTTGTTTAAATAATCAAGAGAGGGTAAGAAACTAACAGGATTTTGTAAATCTATTACATAGATTATTGACGATATCTCACGCCAATAAGTTAATTCTTGGATGTACTGCCGTCGATATAGTTCTTGACCACCAAAATCCATAATTAAAATGTTCTCTTTTATAAAATCTTCAAAATCTATACTTTGGATGACCCCTACTGTAGGTTTAATGTCATTCAAATTCTTCTTGGAAGCTTTTTTAAAGAAATAATTTATCATTGATGTTTTTCCAGCGTTGGCAAGTCCGAGAAGCGCCATTCTAATTACTGGTTTTTTAAATGTCTTTAATCCATTAGTCAGTCGTTGTTTTTGTCCATCTTGAGTTAATGGGGTAAGTATAGGCATGAGTTTTTCTTTAAAGATTGAGGGGGATGGAAATTGTCCTGTATCTTGGTCCTCCAATAATTGTAATGTTTCTTTTGCAATGGTAGAGAAAAATCCTTCCATTGTCTTTTTATCTATTATATCTTTCAGAAAGAGATACAATGCAAATGTTCGATAGGTTTTTACATAGATTGTTAGATCGGAAAATTTAATTTCTTGTATGGGACTCTTAATAATCGATTCTGAGAAATTCTGGATGGCAATCATAAATCCTGAAATCAGCTGAGGATCCTGTAACGTATAATGGGAATCTTTTTCCGTATAAGACCATACCTCTGTTCCTGCATCCGTTACGATTGCAAATCTCACTAACACCATTTCTCCCTCTTATATTAACCTTCCACAGTTAAAATTTCTGATATTTTTTCCCAATAGGGGGCAATCTCCCATTCCTGATTAGTTTTAATTATTCCTGAAATATCTTCGAGAATTTCCTTCAACCTTAGGGACATTAAATAATTAATTTTAGGAGCTAGACAGACTAACATGAATTGTCTTTCTCCCCCTCTAACCGTTTTGTCAGCGATACAATCAAAATATAAATAACCGTCTTTTTCAATATTAGAGATTCTTAATAGAACACTCTGAGAGTCATAGCGCCTGGAATGGCCATAAATTGAAACAGTTGTTTGAAAAAGCTGCGTTCCAATTTATTGTAAGTTACAGTACTCTACTGCTGGAGAGGTGTAATATTTGGAGATTTTATTCCCAAAAATCTCTTCCCAAACGACATAGAAAATTATAATATCTTTT
>JAEOSP010000082.1 GCA_016840305.1 Candidatus Hodarchaeota archaeon | reverse complement strand
ATTTCAATAGAGATCTCTCGTATAGAGGAGCGAGCAGAAACTGAGGCTCAAAAATTAGATGAAGCAACGACAAGATTAGATAATTTACTCGGAGAAAAAAGAGCACGAGAAGCAGAAGGAAAATCTGTTAAAGCATTAGAGCGAAGCATCGATTCTACAGAGAATAAGATCTCTAGATTGGAAGTAAAATTGAAACAACTTAAGAGAGATTACAGAGATACTGAAAATAAAAGAAAAGGGGTTTTAAAGGAACAGGAAGAGAAATACAAAGAAATATCTGATGCAATAAAAATTCTAAAAAGAAAGGGAACACCTAAAGATCTTTACAAACCTGGAAAAGCAGACATCAAAATCCCTGAAAAAGCATTATATTGGATACCCAGAGTTTTAGTCCCTGTTATCTTTACTAAAACAGAAGAAGATGTTAAAAAGGATTTTTTTGTTAATTTAAACTTATATACAGGAAACACTGACATATCCTGCAACGGATGCGGGCCAGAAATAAGTACAGAAGATTATTATCAATCACTATTAGCAAACGAAATCTCACCACCAATATTTCCTTGCTCCGAGTGTTTAAAGCTATTCTGCAGTGAGCACATCACCTTCTGTTCATCCTGTGGAAAGAAATCTTGCCCAGATCACTCTTATGAATGTGATGTATGTAATAATCCTCTCTGCTCACAACATGCACTTAAGGCTACTGGAACAGAATCTATACTCTGTTCAGACCATAGTTGGCAATGTGTTTCATGTTTAAAATCCTATCCCACAGATATTGAGTATAAAATAGGAAAAATTGAACAAAAACCAGTTTGTGATGATTGTGTAGGAACTTATCTCCTGAAATGTACAAAATCAGGAGATTTTTTTACAAAAGATCACATAAAAATCTGTGAGGGTTGTCAGAAACCCTTTAACCCAAATTTCCTCTCTAAATGTAAAAAATGTGAGTCTACTGTCTGTGACGCATGTGGAAGAGTCAAAGTTAAGATTAAAAATGAAGAAGTTATTGCTCGTTGTTTGAATTGTTCATAAACAAGATCTAGGGGCAATAGAATTTTTTCAAAAACTTCCTTTTTTCTCTAAATAATCCTTTTGAATATAAATCAGTCACCTCAAACCATGTGTATGGATGGTTCATTGATTGGAATTAGAGATTGAATTCATTGCTCATAAAAGTTATGTTAATGACCTAATTTTTACATTGGATTCTACACTATTACTTACAGCGGGGATGGACAACGAGATAAATATTTGGGATACGAATTCGTGGGATCTTGTAACTACGTTAAAAGGTCACAAAAACAGTGTAAATAGTTTATCTATTAATTCAAGCAATAATGTCCTAATTTCTGGGTCAACTGATAAATCTATCAATATTTGGGATCTCCATAAAAAGGAAATTTCGAGAATGATTCCAGCTCATAAACACACTGTTAGCCGAGTCAGTTTCTCTCCAAATGATTCATATTTTGCATCTGTTTCCTATGATACCAATCTCAAATTATGGAACATTAATGGAGAAGAACTAAATTCACTAAAAATAGGAAAAGGATCAATTTTCAACTTTTTTGGTGAGACAAAGCTTTTTACAGCTTCTAATGATGGTGTTATTACTCTTAGATCACTTCCCTCCCTGGAAATAATTAATAGTTTCAAAGCACATGAGAATTACATTTACGAAATGATCTTAACAAACACTGGTAAAAACCTAATTACTGTTGGATATGATAAACAGGTTAAATTTTGGGATCTGGATACTAATAAGGATTATTATTCTTTTGAAATTGATGGTGAGGGATTTTATCAGTTATCTATTTCACCTGATGGATCTCAGTTAGCTATTGGATGTTCATATAAGATCTTATTATTTGATTTCCCTAATGGAACGTTCGATAAAGAACTCCCAATAAAACCCAAGGGTGTTTATTCAGTTAAATTCTCCCCAAACGGCAAATGGATTGCATCAGGATCTGCAGATAAAAAAATTAGAGTCTGGAAGGTTGACTGATCTTGATAATGTTTTATTTAAAGTTTATTTCATAAATTTTTATTGCTAACTCTTGGAAAGCTTGATTTACATTTTTACCCGTTTTAGCAGAGGTCTCAATATACTGGATGCCAGATGTTGATTCATTATACTTTTCTCTCAATTCATCGATGAGTGACAAGGCTTCCTCTCTTGAGACATAATCACCCACTTCTTCTCGAAGGTCTATTTTATTCCCAATTACGATAACGGATTGATTCTCACAATATGAAAATTCCAAGACTTCCTTTATCCAATCTTCTATGTGGTTGAAAGAGTCTCTTCGTGTTACATCGAATAGTATTAATGCTCCGGTGGCACCTGAATAGTATCTTGATCTAATTTTGCTCCAAAATTGTTGTCCTGCAAGATCCCAAATCTGGAATT
>JAEOSP010000704.1 GCA_016840305.1 Candidatus Hodarchaeota archaeon | reverse complement strand
TAGCGCTAAAAGGGGCATTAGATCCAGTAATTGGAAGAGACGATGAGATACGACGAGTTATTCATGTTCTATCCAGACGAACAAAGAATAATCCCATTCTTTTAGGCGAACCTGGTGTAGGAAAAACTGCGATTGTCGAAGGATTAGCTCAACGGATCATACAAGGCGATGTTCCTGAGTCCCTCAAATCAAAAGAAGTCCATGCTCTCGATATGGGAGCTTTGATTGCAGGGTCAAAATATCGTGGGGATTTTGAAGAGCGTTTAAAATCGGTTTTGAATGAAATTCAGAGTTCTGAAGGGCGTATAATTCTCTTTATCGACGAAATTCACACAGTCGTAGGTGCTGGTGCCACAGGAGAGGGGTCAATGGACGCTTCAAACCTTCTCAAACCCGCATTAGCACGTGGAACACTTCATTGTATTGGAGCGACAACTTTTGATGAATTTCGAAAGTATATCGAGAAAGATGCTGCATTAGAACGTCGATTTCAACCCGTTTCCATCGATGAACCAAATCGCTTGGATACTATCTCAATTTTGAGAGGATTGAAAGAAAAATATGAAATTCATCATGGGGTACGTATCCAAGACGAAGCCTTAATAGCAGCGACTGTCCTCTCTGATCGTTATATTTCCGATCGATTTCTTCCTGACAAAGCCATAGATCTGATTGATGAAGCAGCAGCTAAGATCTCTATGGAATTACAATCCATGCCAGTTGAATTAGATGAACATAGACGAAAAATTCAACAATTAGAAATAGAGCGCCAAGTTCTAAAAAAAGAGACGGATCCTGTTTCCCAACGAAATTTACAGGAAATTGAAACAAAATTAGAGACCCAACGGGCGAAATTTCTGCACTTGAAGGAACAATGGGAATATGAAAAAGGTTTGATTTCCCAAATCTCTAAACTAAAAGCTGAAATTGAACAGGTCAAATTCGAGATTAGCAAGGCTGAACGTCAAGCGGATTTTGCGAGAGTTGGAGAATTGAAATACGGGCAACTTCCAAGCTTACAAAAATCGATTGAAGATATCAAACAGAAAATTACTGCGATTCCTAAAAATGAAAGTCTTTTAAAAGAAGAAGTCACAGAAGAAGAGATTGCAGAAGTCGTTGCTCAATGGACTGGGATCCCAGTACAGAGATTACTCCAAGAAGAGATTGATAAACTATTACAAATGGAAAATAGATTGTCCCAAAGGGTGAAAGGGCAAAATCGTATTATTAAAATTCTAAGTGAAGCTATCCGACGAGCAAGAGCGGGACTGGTTCCGGAAAAACAGCCTTTAGGGTCCTTTTTATTTCTGGGACCAACTGGTGTAGGAAAAACCGAGCTTGCTAAAGCACTTGCTGAATTTCTTTTTGACTCTGAAGAAATGCTAATCCGGTTAGATATGTCCGAATATATGGAGAGACATGCTGTAGCAAAACTTATCGGAGCTCCTCCTGGATACGTTGGGTACGAAAAAGGGGGTCAACTCACAGAACAGATCCGTCGAAAACCTTATTCTGTGATTCTACTTGATGAAATAGAAAAAGCTCATCCTGACGTTTTTAATATGTTTCTTCAAATATTAGATGATGGACGATTGACTGATTCCAAGGGTCGTGTTGTAGATTTTAAGAATACAGTTATAATTGCGACCTCGAATATTGGAAGTGCTCAAATCTTTGAATTAACCTCAAAAAATGCTGCTCCTGAGCTTATTGAAAGTACACTTCTGGAAGAATTGAAAAATTATTTCAGGCCAGAATTTCTTAACAGAATCGATGAGATTATCATTTTTAATACTCTTAGCCGTAATTTGATGTTAGAAATTGTAGACCTTCAGCTCAATGACATGAAAAAGCAACTTGAGGCCCACAAATGTTCGCTCGAAGTTTCACAGGATGTTAAAGAATTTCTCGCTTCGAATGGATATGATCCAGCATTTGGCGCCCGACCTCTTCGAAGAGTAATTCAAAGATATCTGCAATCTCCCTTGGCTACCTATTTATTAAGTCATCAACTTCCAGAACACACAATATTGAAGGCGGAGTTAAAAGGTAAAGTAGTTAAGATAACCCAAGCTTAATCTTTAATTGGATTTAAGTTAGGATCGTGAATTTCTTTAATATCATTTTCATCTTTATTTCTTTGTAAAACTTGATTTACATTTTTAAAATCACTTTTACTGCTATATTTAGATCTTCCGAAGTTTTTAAAGTAATTAAATCTAGCATCATCAGCAGTTTGCTTTGCTATCAAGAACACTCTAACGATAGAAGTGTTTAAGTCATCTAAACTTTTTACAATGTCACCACTTACATCATAGGCGATGATAATCTTCGAATTATCAGCAATTAGTTGATTTGCAGAATTAGAAATACATACCTGAGTTTTTTCAGCACTATAAGCAAACAGCTTTTTCTCAAGATTTAGATGTGAAAAAGCAGTTATTGGTTCTTTTAGATGTATGGTTGTTATTCCTCGTTCCTGAAGATATTTACATAAATATTCAGCATTCGAATGATTATTTGTTACAACAGAAATACCCGTTTTATATTTATTTACAAATTTAAGTACTAGTCGTACTTTGGGGTGTTCTAACTCTCCAATTAGCGAAATAAATTCTTGAAGTTTCTGAATTACTGGATGTCTTAAAAAAAAAAGAATTGATTGTCTGCCTTGGAAGTTTTTCTTTTCTTCTAAACGTCGATGCAGCTCTAAAAAGTATTCAATTACTGATGGAAAACCTTCAGAAATTACTAATTTCTGTAAATTCATTATACGTTGCAGATTGGCTGTTTTTATCATTAATGTACCATTATTTTCCTTTACAACACTAGCATGAATAGCTGCAATCTCACATCTTTTGCTTTTAGGGGAAACAGAAAAACCTAATTGCTCAAAATGCTTCATTTCATTCTTTTTTATCCGATCTAAAAGATTTAATACAAGCCAGTATTCCTTTGGAAGTGGAAATGATAGGTGCTGGATATTAGACCTCATAACATTGGGCTCTTCACTTTCGATTTTGATTATCTTTTTCAACTTTAGATTAATGCAAGCTTGTTGAATTTTGTCTGGATTCTGTTCTCTAGATATCCCAACAAATTGTGATCCTTGTAAAAGATCTGCTAAATACCTCAAAGATGATG
>JAEOSP010000703.1 GCA_016840305.1 Candidatus Hodarchaeota archaeon | reverse complement strand
ATTATTGCTGCTCACAGTCCTGCTATTGATGAAGCTAGAATTATGTTAAATGATGGAAGGCCTGTTCTTGGAATTTGTAATGGATTTCAGATTTTAACTGAATCACAATTTCTTCCAGGAGCATTATTGAAAAATGATTCCCTTAAATTTGTGTGCAAATGGGTTAACATAAAAGTTCAAAATAACAATACAGCTTTTACAAACAATATGGAAAATGGAGATATCATAGCCATTCCTGTTGCTCATGGAGAAGGACGTTATTTCATTGAGAATTTAAAAGAAATAGAAGAAAATAAGCAAATTGTATTCAGATACACTGATGAAAACGGAAAGTTCACTGAAGATTCTAATCCTAATGGCTCCATGGATAATATTGCGGGAATATGTAATTTAGAACAGAATTGTCTTGGATTAATGCCACATCCTGAGAGAGCTTCAGAACCGATATTAAGCCCAAAAGGTACTGATCACGGTAGGAAGTTTTTCAGTTCTATGATTGATTTTATTAAAGGGAGGTTAGATTGATGACAAAAGTACATTTAAAAGGAGAAGAAGTAGACGTAGAAATGAACAAGGAGGAATTTGAAAAAGTTAAAGAATTGCTAGATAGAGAGCCAAGTATAACTGAACTGGGTGGATTCGATGTTATGTGGAGTGAACACTGTTCCTATAAATCATCTCGTCCTAAGTTAAAACTATTTGAGGATGCAGAAGCAAAGTACGACTATGTTTTAGCAGGTCCGGGTCAAGATGCCGGTGTAATAGATATCGGAGACGGTTATGCTCTCGCATTTCGAATAGAATCTCATAATCACCCCTCGGCAATAGAGCCATACCATGGAGCCGCTACAGGTATTGGAGGAATAATAAGAGATATATTATGTATGGGAGTTAGACCTATTGCCTTATTAGATCCTCTTAGATTTGGCACTTTAAAAGATAATTCTCATTCTCAATGGTTATTTAAATATGTAGTTAAAGGAATTGCGGATTATGGAAATTGTACTGGAATTCCGACAATTGGCGGAGAAGTTGAGTTTGATAAAAGTTTTGAAAATAATTGTTTAGTAAATGTAGCTTGTATTGGATTAGGAACTATAGAAGACTTTAAGCACGCTCCAAGTAAAGCAAATAATCCAGGAGATTATGTTATCCTAATGGGAGGGTCTACAGGAAGAGACGGGATTCATGGAGTAACTTTTGCTTCAAGAACTCTTACAGATATGTCGGAAGCCGATCGTCCTGCTGTTCAAATAGGGGATCCTTTTACTAAAAAGATGATTATTGAAGCAACCATCGAAGCAATAAAAACCGGCTATGTAAGAGGATTAAAAGATTTAGGTGGGGGTGGATTAACTTGTGCAACAAGTGAACTAACTGGTGATGGAAATACGGGGGCAGATATTGATCTAAGAAAAGTATTTACTAGAGAACCGGGAATGTCATCTTATGAGATAATGCTTTCAGAATCACAAGAAAGAATGGCATTTATTGTTAAACCAGAAGGCTTAGAAACGATTTTAGGAATTTTTGAGAAATTTGAAGTGGCTCATTCCGTTATAGGAAAAACTGATGATTCTAAATACCTTAAAGTGTTCGATGGTGATGATTTAGTTGTTAATATACCTGCAAAAGCTTTATCTGAATCCCCTATATTCGAAAGAGAGGAAAAACGCCCATATTACTTGGATAAATTATTATCTCAACAAACTCCCGACCCTACTTTAGAACTTGAGGAAATTCTATACAAACTTATAGCTTCTGAAAATATTTGCAGTAAAGAATGGGTTTATAGACAATATGATCATGAAGTTGGAGTAAGATCGGTAGTCAAATGTGGTGAAGCCGATTCTGGAGTATTACGAATAATTGGGACAGACAAATTCATTGCAGCCAGTGTTGGTACGAATTCAAAACATTGCTATCTAAATCCATACGAAGGTGCTAAAGGGGGTTTAGTTGAAATCTGTAGTAATATCATTGCTAATGGAGCTATGCCCAAAGCGATGGTAAATTGTTGTAATTTCGGAAATCCCGAGATACCAGAATCATTTTGGTATTTT
>JAEOSP010000702.1 GCA_016840305.1 Candidatus Hodarchaeota archaeon | reverse complement strand
TCTTAACATCATTGTGGAACTTAGCTCTTGTTCTTCCTTTCTTAAACTCTAAATATGGCTCTATCAATGGACACAGCCTATTAATGAAATTTTGTAGCATACCAGGAAGGGGGATATAAACAGGAGTTGCTAGGACTATAATATCAGCTTCCTTCAACTTTGGATAAATTAATTGCATATCATCTTTAATGAAACATTCACCAATTGTTTCTCCCCAGCATTTAAAGCAACCAGTACAGGGAAGAATTTTCTGCTTTTTTGGATATAATAGCTCGACGCTAGCTCCAGCTTTTTTCATTCCTTCAATAAGAGGTTTAAGCATGAAGCTAGTATTACCCTTATCAGTTTTTGCACTCCCATTAATTATCATTACCTTGGTCATTTTTTATCTCCTCAATTGATAACTTATGAAATGTTCCCAGACATAAATATTTCTAAAGATTACCTAATATATTGTCTGAATAGATTTTTATTTATTTCTAAGTCTTTCCTCCAATGTTTTTGATGTTTTAGTTATAGATAGACCACCTAAGGCAGTACATCTTAGTTCATAAGGAATACTCCTGCCCACCTCATTCATTGCTTCAATTACTTCGTCTAGGGGAACAACTACATCGAAATCTGCTAATGCCATGTTAGCACAGGATAGAGCATTACTTGCTGCCATTACGTTTTTTCCTAAACATGGTACTTCTACCCTGTTAGCTACAGGATCACATACCATCCCAAAACTGTTTTGTAATGCCATAGATGCAGCATCAATAGCTTGTTTTATGCTACCTTTTCTTAACGTTACTAGTCCTGCAGCAGCCATACCTGAAGCTGAACCGCATTCAGCTTGGCATCCTCCAATTTCAGCTGAAAAAGTTGCACTATTGGATAAAAATATCCCTATTATACTAGCAGAAAACATTGCTTTAATTATTTCTTTATCAGAAAGATCCATCATACTAGCCGCACCTATTAAAGATCCAGGTATGGTACCACAAGCACCAGCGGTAGGAGCTGCGACTATTACTCCCATAGAACTTTTTATCTCCATCATCGCTGTCACATATAGAATTATCTGATTTAGAATTCCACCTTCAAGTAAATTCTTATTTTCCATTTGAGTCTTAAAAAAACCTGATTGATGACCCAATATTCTATCAGAAAACTCAGTTCCCTTAATTCCATTAGATATTGAATCTTTCATTATCAGAACGATATTATTCATCTTTTCGAATACTTCTTCAAAAGAAATTTTGCCTCTAATACTTTCATAATGAATAGCTAACTCCCACAAATCCATGTTTTTATCCTCATTATATTTAAGCATCTCTTCACAAGTATTAAATGGAACTTCCATCCCCTTGTTAGAAAGCACTGGTAAAACAGGTTTTAATTCTTTTATATCCAATACATTGAATTTCGACTGGAGCTTGTTTAAGAACTCTTTACCTAATGATCTATGACCTTTTAGTTCAATAAAATGAGTGTCTACTCCCATATGATTAATAATTGTGCCAATATCACTTTTTTCCTGTAAATATTCAAGAACCCTCTTCTCATCAGTATAAATTAATGTTTCATAACAATCTCCTACCATTGAAACTTTTATACGGTCAATTTCAATTATTTCTATCATTCCCCCTCCAGTGGAAATAGCAACTAATTCGTGGGTCTCTTTTGCATTCTTTAATGTTAGTTTATAGGTATTAGGATGATCAAATTTAAGATCATTAGTCTCTACCTTTATTTTGATTCCTGCTTCTTTTATAGCTTCTTCATAATACAGTAATCTTTCATCATAAGTTTCCCAACCAAGAAAACCTCCACAAAGACCCATATCAGATCCTTGACTGTCATGTGTTGTTGCTAATGAACCTTTTGGATCAAATTCTATTAATATATCTTTAATTTGACCATTCATCAAATCCCTTGCCATCCTACCAATACGAACAGACGCTGCACAATGAGAGCTTGATGGTCCTCTCATTACTGGGCCTATAACATCATTAAAAATACTAGGAAATTTCCTCACTTTCATTAAGCATTACCTAATGTCGTCAATGCATGTCAAATATTAAAACGTTCACTTTCATGCTTGTAGAGTCAATAGTATTAAGTCTAATACTCGTGGTAATAATCAAGATACACTCAGTTCAGGAAGTCTTTTTGGTGATCATTTTTCCAGAGAATCCAATTATCATATTTCCCTACAATCTAATCGGTCTATTTATGGGTTTCTTTGGATTTACATTAACTATCTGGACGAATTATACACTCTTACAGAAAATCAGCCTTGATAAACGGGAACCATTCCATACACCCTCCGCTCTTGTTCTTAACGGTCCTTTCCAATTCACTAGTAACCCAGTCAATTTATCAGTAATCATGATGACTTTAGGACTTGCGATGTTCTTGGGCAGTTTAATTCTTTTTACTTTTCCTCCAATCCTTTTTATTTTATTCCATCGATTTCTTATACAATGGGAAGAAAAGAAACTGGAGGAAACATTTGGAGAAGAGTATCTGGATAATAAAAAGAATGTTAGACGGTGGTTCTAGTAAGAATCTTACTCTTCAAGTTTATTTTTAATTTATAATTCATGATTCTTGAAAAATGTTTGTCCATTCTTCTTCAGTAAAGTATGTTTTTGACTCACCTGACACGCATCTTTTTCTTATAATCTCTAACATACTTGGATAATCTTCTGTTGT
>JAEOSP010000701.1 GCA_016840305.1 Candidatus Hodarchaeota archaeon | reverse complement strand
ATTAATGTATTATTGAGGTATTGATTAATCTTTATTAGAGTGAATGCTTACTCTACACTTGTGAAAGAAATAGTTCATTTGATTTCTCTGCTATCTCCAATTTTACTCTTAAAAGAGTGAAGTGTAATAATAATGCGTGAAACTGGTTCTAAAATTACAGCAAGTAATGATAAGATCACAATTGCCTTTGATAAAAAAATTAGACTAGGTCCATTACATACTCTAGTTGAAGGTTATTTACAACTTTCTCGTGATCAACAACGACAAATAGATGATCTTCTTGAGACTTTCCTCATATCTAGTGATTTTCAGGAAGAAACTATTATTCCTTCTTCTTCATCCTCTGATGTTGTGTCTCTTAATGATCTAAAAACTAAAAAAGAACGGATTTTATCAATAGTTCATTCTAGAGCTAATCCGAATTATCTTACAGCACGTGAGATTCAAGAGCTTTATCAACATTATTTGAATGAAGAGATTGGTATCTCCACTATCCAAACGAATTTAAACCGTTTGGTGGAATCAGGTTTTATAGAGCGCCAAGAAGGAGTAACTCCTATTGAATATCGCATTATTAATCAGAAGGCGCGTCAACTTCCAAGGATTTTGATGTAGTTTTTCTCCATACTCTTTTTTCCTATTTTTTAGGAGAATTTTGATTTTTATTTTCTCTCCCTTCTTCTAAAGTCTTTTTTTCCTTGAAATGATACGATAGTTCTGTACGTAATGTCCACATATTCTGGTGTTTTATATTCATACAAATACCAGTTGACCTGTAAGTGGTTAGGTGTCTGTATATGACCGAAAATCAAGTCCTCCAAATGGTTCAAAAACCTGAAATTAAATCTTCCGATTTACCACACGTTTTTCCTGTCAATAAAAAGTCCATTGTTCATGAATTAGACCGTGATGTTTTAAATATTCTTGAAAGAGAGGGTCCTCTTACTAGAAGTAAGCTTGTGTCGTTAACTGGTATTGCCCGTTCAACTTTATATGATAGTTTACTTCGTCTGATTCTCAAAGGTTTTGTGGCTAGTTTTTCCGAAGATCGCCGCCATCGTGGCCGTCCTAAGGTTTTTTATAAAGCTCTAAGTTAATTTAACCACTCTCATTAAGAACTATAGATTGATGGTTCATTTTCTCTGATTAGAAGATTGAACTTCACAAAAAATTTAAATAATTATTCGGATATTCTGTGAGAGATGAAAAAAATGTCTAAATTTGCTGATGTTAAATATATTAAATTCGGTTTTCTAATTGGGGGTGTTTATGATCTATTATTTGGTTTTGGTGTTTTATTTTTTTCAGATTTAATGGTGAATATCCTGGGAATCAAAAAACCAGATAATATGATTTTTGTTTACATCAGTGGACTCTTTCTTATTCTTGTGGGTTATATTCTTATTTATACTGCTAACCGAAAAGTGGAAGACTTTCTATTTATTGGGCTAGGTTCTTGTATTATTAGACTATCCTATTTTCTTATTGTGGTATTAATTTGGTTAACAGATGGTATTGAAATTGTTTATGTATTAGTTGGTTGTACTGATGCTCTTACAGGACTTTTAATATTGATTCCCATTCTTTTATTTGATAAAAAAGCTTTGAAACAGCTATGGATAAAACCGTAGTCAATCCTTGTCTAATAACTAAATCTCTTAAGGTATATGAGATGAATTCGCCTCTTTACAAAACAGTTCGACCTGGACGTAAGCGCTTCAAAGTTCTAGTAGTTAGGATTGTTTTTTTTGTACTTGGAAGGGCATTACAATCAGCTTCACGTTTTGATACAGTCATTCAAGATGAACTGAAGGAATGGCCAGATAACCTTTCAATTTTGTATAAAGTCCAACCTAAAGGTCCTGAAATGATGATATATAAGGAAAATTGTCACTTGAAAAAACGATCTCCCTCTGAAAAAGAGGCTTCAATGATCATTTATCTCAAAAACATTGATTACAGCTTCTTACTAATGACTTCTCGGAAAGGAACTGTCCAGGCTTTTCTTGAATCGGCTGCTACGGTTAAAGGTGACGTACCAATTGCAATGTCATTAATTCGCATTTTAGATAGAGTTAAATACTATTTATTCCCTAGAATTATTGCTAAACGTGTTATTAAACGATTACCAAAAATGAGCCTGTCTTCTAGATATTTTGGCCGACTAAGATTATATCTTCTAGGTATTCCTTTTGGTATATAACGAATTGAGTTGTAAAAAGTGATCCCTACGTATTTTGAATTTACAAATCCTGTTAGAATTATCGCTGGTGAAAAAGCTCTAGATAATCTTTCATTCGAGCTTAGTCAACTTCAAGCACAGAAACCTTTAATCCTTACAGATAAAGGAGTTAATAATGCAGGTTTAATTAAACATGTTAGGAATGCATTTAAAGAAACAAACATTACCTTTTCTTTATTTGATGATGTCAGTCAGGACTCTTCTGCAGTTTTAGTATCAAAACTTGCAGATCTTTATCATGAAACCGAATCTGATTCTTTAATTGCTGTAGGTGGGGGGTCTGTTATCGATACAGCAAAAGCAGTCAACGTCTTAGTATCAGAGAATTCAGATGATTTAATGCAGTTCGCAGGAGCTGAAGTTTTAAAAAAATCGTTGAAACCTTTGCTGGTTATTCCTACTACAAGTGGGACAGGATCTGAAGCAACTGGTGTAGCTGTTATTAAAGATCTGAAGAGAAACATCAAGATGGGCTTCAGTAATCATTATATGATTCCGAATGTGGCCATTTTAGACCCAAGAATGACTTTAACCTTACCTCCTTTAATTACCGCTGCTACAGGTATGGATGCTCTAACTCACGCTATTGAATCTTATTATTGTTTACAAAAAAACCCAGTGAGTGACTCCTTTGCATGGTCTGCTGCAAAAATTATAAGTGAGAATCTTATTCATGGAATAAAAAAACCTAAATATGCTAGAATTCGTTATTCCTTATCACTTGGTGCTTTTATAGATGGTGTTAGTCTATCTAATTCTATAGCTGGTATGGTTCATTCATTAGGTCATGCCACAGGTGGAATCTGTGGCATTCCACACGGAATTGCCATGAATATTTTTCTTCCCCACGGCATCGAGTATAATCTAGCTAAAGTAAGTGAATCAATTGGGGAGCTTTTGATACCCCTCGCAGGTGCTGAAGTATTTTCTCGAACATCTAAGGAAGATAGGCCTAATACAGCTTTACAGTACATAAATAATCTACGTAACAATTTATATCATTTAACTAAACTTCCACGAACATTAAAGGAAGCTAATGTTCCCAAAAATAAGTTTAAAGCTATTGCTAAAGCGGCAATAAATGATGGATCCGTAGCTTTTAATCCTGAGGATATGGACTACGAAGATGCTCTGAAAGTTTTAGAAAAAGCATATAATTAATCATAGCCCTTCTTATTCATATGGTAAGAAATATATAAATCGAAGCGGGTTTCTACCTTTATTATGCCATCCATCCTTGCTAAACACCAGAAATGCGGAAAATCAACATGTCGTTGCAATGAAGGATTCCTTCACGGACCTTATCTATGGCTTGTTACATATCATTCTTCTAGATCAGCAGATAACCACGCAGGTAAATATTCATGGCTATATTTAGGGCGTTCACCCAATAATGCTTGGGAAAAGCTACGAACTATTGATCCTCGTTTTTCTCAAGAGTTTGAGTTTTCTAGTCTTCTAGAAAAGTTAAAAAGAGTTCAAAAAAAAGCTGATTCTCCCTCAATTTCTCCTACCACTTCTATCCTCTTATCTCTTCCTGAGGATTAATTTTTTGAGAAATTATGATATATAACTATTTTCTTTCCTTAATTACTAGTTTTCATACTGATCGCACGATTTAAAATGTTCGATTGGAAATACTGGTTATGCT
>JAEOSP010000700.1 GCA_016840305.1 Candidatus Hodarchaeota archaeon | reverse complement strand
GGCAAATCGAGATTATCCTGCTGAATTCATTTATCAGAATCTAATGATCCAGTCAAATGTAATTCATCAAAGTTTTGTGACAAAAGTAAAAAAACTCTTGTTTCTAGGAAGTTCCTGTATCTACCCGAAATTAGCAGATCAACCCCTTAAAGAGGAAGCTTTACTTACAGGGAGTTTAGAGTATACAAATGAAGCATATGCTTTGGCAAAAATTGCTGGAATTAAGATGTGTGATACCTACAGAAGGCAATATGGAGCGCATTTCATTTCTGCTATGCCAACTAATTTATACGGTCCTAATGATAATTTTGATCGGGAAACTTCCCATGTACTCCCTGCTATAATACGGAAGGTGCATGAGGCAAAGATTGAAGACAAAGAAGCAATCACGATTTGGGGAACTGGAAAACCAAGAAGGGAGTTTCTCTATATCGATGATCTTGCTGATGCTATATTATTCTTGATGGAGAATTGGGATGAAGCTGGTCCTATCAACGTTGGTACTGGTAAGGATATCTCAATTTTAGAGTTAGCTAACCTCATTGCTAAAATTGTGGGTTATAAAGGAGAGATAAAACGGGATTTATCCAAACCTGATGGTACTCCTCGCAAACTATTAGATGTTTCAAAGATCCAACAACTTGGATGGAGACCTAAGACTGATTTGAAGACTGGAATCATGAAAACCTATGAATGGTTT
The DNA here is from genome assembly GCA_016840305.1 of Candidatus Hodarchaeota archaeon. The sequence continues at coordinate 1,322 of JAEOSP010000700.1, read as the reverse complement.
AAAAATAATTCATCGTAATGAATTATCCTGAGTTTGGGAAAAGAGAAGTATTGAGTCTTGTCTCTTATGTTTCCTAAAGGGTGTATTATGCTTTAAAAGCGTGTTAAAAACTTCAGGTTGGAATAACATTTGAAGAATACCTTTTTTGATTCTATTGCAAAAGAGTATGATTATTGGAAAAACAGAAATAAAAGGTATTACAACAAGTTGAAAGTTATCTTAAGGAATAAAATTCCTTCAGATTCGAGCATTTTAGATTTCGGATGTGGCACAGGAGATCTTCTTGCATACTTAAATCCTGTAGATGGAATAGGTTATGACCCCTCTCCAAAAATGATCAAGATAAGCCAGTATAAATATCCTTCATTGAATTGGAGTAACTGTATTCCAACAAGACAATTTGATATTGTATATTCTGTAGATGTAATAGAACATGTTAATGATTTAAGCACCTATCTCCTTGAAATGAAAGGATGTTTAAAAACGAGTGGAAAATTGATCCTTATTTTTGCTAATCCTTATTGGGAACCAATCCTGCTTCTTCTGGAAAAGCTAAGACTAAAAATGTCGGAAGGATCTCACCATCGATTTTCTAATCGAACCGTTAAGCAGCATTTAACGCAAAACGGCCTACAGATAAGCCAATTAGAATATTTTATGCCACAACTGAAAAAGATCGGATTGATCGAAGTTTGGACTATTTTTATATCATAAGAACATGATCTAAACCTTTACTTTATCTTCCTCTTAATTTTATTTTTAGTTAAACGAAGTTTTAAAACTTTATAATATGTGGCGAAGAATGGTTCTAGCCATCTTTCAAAGCCAATTCTAAACTTAGTTTTTTGGTTTGCTGTTTGATGTTGTTCTGGATTTTGAAAAGGAGATTATTTATTGGAAAAACAATCCGATCCAATCATATTCAATAGAAAAAAACCTCAAAGTCTATCAATAATCATTTCAACATTAAACGAGGAAGGAACGATTTATCAAATCGTAATAGCTTGTAGACATATGGCTAGAAAGTTGATTAAAGACGTCGAAATTCTGGTAATTGACGGAAATTCAACTGATAATACAGTTTTGGAAGCTAAAAGAGCGAACGCAAAAGTATTCAGACAAAAAGGAAAGGGATTGGGAAATTCCGTCAGAGCTGGTATTTTTCGTGCTTCGAATGATGCAATAATCCTTTTTGGGGCAGATGGAAATCAACACCCCAAAGAGATTGAATTATTAATAAGAGGTCTTACGGACGATGTAGATCTTGTTGTAGGATCACGTTATAAAGGAACCTACCGGACACCTGCTCCCTGGAGAAAAGT
>JAEOSP010000081.1 GCA_016840305.1 Candidatus Hodarchaeota archaeon | reverse complement strand
GAAAAGTGGGCGTATCAGATGTTTCTGATGATGTAAATACATTCATAACAGGTGCAGATTTTAATGATGGGTCAACAACAGGACTTACTATAAACACAGCAGCTTCTGCTGTAGTAGAAGTTCCATCCATAGCTTCAATGCAAATATATGGATTGAAGATTGATGAATGGAGTAAGACTTATGCTCTTAATCCAGTTTTACCTAAACGTACTGGTAAATGGGATAGTAATAGTGTAAGGGAGTTGGCTCCAATTGTATTAGATACCACTGGTAAAATAGTTAGGGATGCTAATAGTAAAATTGTAGCTTATTATGGAGGCACAAATGGAACCACTCGACAAATAGGAATAGCGAAAAGTTCAGATGATGGTTTTACTTGGGGGGATAGATTAGACACTCCAGTTATCCAACCTTCTGGACAAGAAGGTTCTTGGTATAAATCTCATGTAGATCAACCTTGTGTTCTTAAAAGAAATAGTGACGGTCTTTTAATGATGATGGCTACTGGTCAAGAAGACCCCACAGGAGATACTACTCGTAGTTTAGGAGTATTTTCTTCTGAAAATGGTACAGACTGGACAGACCAAGGACAAGTATTAACCCCTGACCAATTTAATTTTGAAGCTGAAACTCCATGCACCAAAATGGGTGTTCCTTCAATTATAAAAAGGCAATCTGATGGTACTTATGTGTTGCTTTTCGAAGGTTCAGCTGGGGGTGCTTGGAGAATATTCGGAGCCACTGCAACAGATTTCTTTGGAACTTGGACACCATTAAACAGTGGAAATCCTATATTTTCAGAAACTGGTTCCGGCTGGGAAGATTATACTGTTGCTAATCCTCACCTGATTGAATTAGACGAAAACGAATTCCTAATGATTTATAATGGTCAGCAAAATGCTGGCACTTGGAGAATTGGCTTTGCTTACACATCAGATTTTTCAAGTTGGACAAGGTATTCTGGTAATCCTGTTTTGAATCCAGGGAGTGGTTGGGAAAGTGCTGATGTAGAAACTTCTTTTTTAATCAAGGAGGATAGTTCTCATCTTAGAATGTTTTATCAGGGATTTAATGTATCTGGCCAAATTCAAGTAGGTCTTGCTTTGTGTGAACAAGGTAGAAGATTGCATGCTAAAAGTACAGCAGCAGCAGATGGTTGGATTGTTGGAAAAGATTTAGATGGAATAGATGAATTTATTCTTGAGTTCAATAATCAAGAAGAACCGGATGATGCCAGCATTGCAGGTAATACTCATTATGGATTGGTGGATTTTGCTACTGTTCCAAATCCAATGATAAACACTTCTTGGAATCCACAGATGAGATTAATGATTGGTCGATTTTCCCCAACTGACGGCAACGCAAATAAGTTTTACATCCAGTATATCAATACAGGAGGGGCAGCACGCTATTGGGATGGTAATTCATGGGAAGTGGGTAAAACTTATTTTACAGGAGCCGGACTATACAAAATAAAGATATGGGATGACGGCACAAATTACAATATTGATATTGTTGATTTCATGACAAGTGAGAGTTTATTGGTGGCTACCGCCGTTATCGCTAAAACATCCGTTAAATCCTTTTCTAATGGTCGAGTAGGAGTAGTTTCTGAACCTTATACAAGCCATTATTATCAAGGTCAAAACTTTGACAATTTTATAATTCGTGAATTTACTTCAACAGAACCTCCTACAAGTTTGGGTGAGGAGGAAACTGAAACTATTATAGTTGAAATAAGTGGCTCATTAGCAGCCCAGTCAACTGTTACTGGTACCTTAAAACTTACGAGGAAAATAGCTGGTACTATTGATAGTGTTGCCTCTATTACTGGCAGCTTAGAATCTATAAGTTACCTTGCAGGTTCTATAAATGCTCAATCAACTGCATCAGGTAGCTTAAAATCTACAAAGAAATTAGTAGGTTCCATTGATGCACAATCAACAACATCCTCATCAATTAAGAGGATGAGAGAAATTGTTGGTAGTGTAGATGCTCAGTCAACTATTACTGGTGTCTTAAAATCAACTAAGAAATTAGCAGGTACTATTGATGCACAATCAACAGCACAAGCTATCTTGAAACGTATAAAGGAATTGATTGGCAGTTTATCTGGACAATCTTCCACATCTGCTTCGATAAAACTCATAAGAAAGATAACTGGTGTTTCTTCTGCTACATCTAATGTGGAAGGAAAATTAAAATTAGTTTATGGAATTAAAGGAAGTATTCAAGGAATATCAACTGTAAGTGGGAGTTTGTTCTTACCGGAATTTGTTTTAATTGCCGGAGTAATAAATGCTCAATCCGGTGTTAGTGGTAATCTTATTGTTCCAGCAACTATTCCAATTACTGGTACAATAGGGGCAATATCAGAAGTTTTTGCAACCTTACAAGTAGTACATGTAACTCCTCCAGTTGATAAATTACTAAAAGAGATTACCGAAGTTGCTTTTGATACTCTTAGCTCACCGGAAATTGATAGGATAATACAAGATGCTACTGAGGACGCTTACAAGACTTTTAACAAAAATAATTGAGTAATTCAATGAAGATAAACGCAGAATATTTGAAGGAAGGTCAACCAAGCCGCAATATCGAGGTGATAGTTTTCTACATAAATGAGGATGTAGAGAAACAAACTCGTAGTAGGACTCCAACTGTGGAAATTATGGTAAGAAACAATACAACTACAGGAATTGGCTCAGAAGAGATTGACACTGGCTCTGACAAAATTACTATTCCACCACGCTTAGGTATGACAACTAAAAAGATGAGAATCGTAAAGATAATTGGGATGAATGCTGGATTTATGAAACTTGAGGTGAAATAGGGGCATAACAAGAGTATTAACACTTCTGACAAGCTCCTTAGCACACCCTATAAGAGCTTTTCTCTTTGATTTAGGGATAATATAAAGATGGCAGAAAATCTGATTGATATCAAGGTAGAAGATAAAGAAATTAAGCGAATGGCCCAGCAATATGGGATTGCTAAAAAACAACTTCCAAAAGTTATGTGCGGAGCTATTCGAAAAACTGCTACTGCAACAAGAACTATCATCAAAAATGTTATTAGAGGAAAAGCTCCTGAGTTCCCTTCTTCTCGTGTTCATAAAAGAACCTATATTCGTCCCAAAGCCACTTATATTCGATTATCTACAATAGTTAATATTGCTTTGAGAACGATTCCACTCATAAAAATAAAAGGGGTAAAGGGTAAGGGTAAGTATAGAGGGAAGAAAGCTCGATCATCTTATATAACTTGGAAAGGAAGAACTTATCCACATGCATTTAAGACTACTATGCCTTCCGGCCATACCGGAATTTTTATGAGAAAGTTTGCGGATAGAAGTAAACCCATTCTTACGTGGACGGGTGAAATTTTAGGCGGAGGAAAATCAGGACCGGGACTCCCCATCCAGGAACTTGGGGCGAGTGTAGGAGATGTGTTTCATAACTCGCCCGGAGTGAAGGGAAAAATTGATAGAGAAGCTACAGAAAAATTGAGGGTAAACATAACTAATCAGTTTACTCGTTTGATTAAATAAAAATAAGTAAGAGGGAGCATAATGAGTATTCCGGTAGTGGAAAATATTGGTGCATTTTTAGAAACAGCTATAGGTGAAATTACTGTAGCGAATGATTTTAATTTTGATTTGACGGCCACTCGCACTAAGCGTTTTTTTCTTGAAGATGAAGTATTAGATGATCTTACTGCTTATATCTTACAAGGAAAATCTGATTCTAAAGGCAATGTCCTTTCTAAAACTGCTCCTCGAATTGTGAGACAGGAGTGGCTCATATGGACAGTTGTTCTACAAAGTGACAGTGCCAAGGAGGTAATAGATACAAAATTAAATAAAGTGAAGTCAGATATCTCAAAAAAGCTTTGTGAGGATCATACGTGTGGGGGATATTCAAAAATGTTGGATATTCTAAGTGTAGAACCAACTGATACTCCCGAAACGGGAATATTAGTTACTATGGAAGTAATTTATTCCGTTGCATGGAATGATCCCTACGTTCAAAAATGAAAAATGAATTTTAACTATTTTTAGAGGAGAATAAAAAATGGCACAGACAGGATTTGGTGCAACTCTTGTAGGCGTGACCGCAGGAGCAATTACTGGTCTTAAAGAAGTTGCTGTTGGTGGTTATGCCATCAATATGATTAACTACGTGACTTTGGATGCGGAAAATCGACTTTCCAAGAATCTCAAAGGTGCTTTAACACGAGGCCCAATCACAGCGACTATTATTTTTGAAAAGGCTATATATGAAGCGTTAGAAACTGCTGCTCGGACTGAAGCTGCTGATACTTGGAATCTAACTGATGCTGGGGGCAATACGTGGGTTGGTAGTGGCTGGCTTAGTAATCTTAGTGAAACTAGAAATACTGCTGATGGTGAGAATGTCTTTGATATTGAGATTACACCAGAAGATGATTGGGACTTTACGAAGGCTTCCTAATCAAGAAGCAATAAATATTTTAGTCTATAAAAATGAAAGGACTATATAGATGAATGATGAAAAGACAAATACTACTGAAAATACAGGAGCTTCTGTAGAGAGTATTTTGGCTTTGAGAAATCAAGTTCCTGTTGAAAAGTATAATATTGTTGGAGCAGGAACTGTATACATACATGGATTTACTGGACTTGAAAAAGCACAGTGGCAAGAAGAATGTAAGAAGAAAAATGGCACTGTTAACTCTGAAATGGTTGAACCTTTGATGTTCCAAATGTGTGTCCGGGATAAAGATAGTAAAAAGTTGTACAAGTATTCGGATATCCCAAAGTTGAAAATGCTTCCTGCTGCTATTCTCGGAGAAGTAACGGATGTATGTATGCGGTTAAGTGGTATGGGAACAGATGCGGATGAGGCTATACTAAAAAACTTCATGGACGAGGAAGAGCCAGCGGATACAGACGCTTCCTAATCAGACTCAAAACACATTACCAATGCACAGAAAAAGAAATTCTCGAAAGATTCAGTGCTCATGAACTTAGGGAATTAGAATTAGCGGAAAAAATCTGTCCTTATGGAGAGTATGCCCAAACT
>JAEOSP010000080.1 GCA_016840305.1 Candidatus Hodarchaeota archaeon | reverse complement strand
GGTATTACGAGGACAACTCCGGTCATTCACATATTCTGACCAGACTTCTTCTGAAGGATCAAGAGCTGCAACGAATATTTCAATGCCGCAGCTTTGTTCAACACGATGCAAAAGGCCTATGTAATCACTACTAGAAGTAACATCATAATACACACCATCATTGTAGAAAAATTCCCAGAAAAGATGGTCAATCCCAAGAGATTTTATCCGTTCTGTTGACAATGATCTTTTTTTAATGGAAGAATAGAGTTGGGTTATGACATCAAGATATTTGTCTTGAGGACCATAATTTTCAAACTCTTTTGTTTTCTCGTAATATTTCAAAGATTTGGCTAGTTCTAAAGCATTAGCTCTTATCGGATCCAAAGGTTTTGCTAAAGCAGCAATTTTTCTGCGGTATTTGCTTTTTTTTGCTGACTGGCATTGCTCAGGGAACTCTCCTCTCCTCATGAACATATATTATACAAAAACATTTTTAAACTATAATAGACACACAACAATTTTATTCAATTACATGTTCCTTTCTCCACTGTTCTGCAATTTCAGGTAAATCTTCAGCTCTGATGAAATCTGTTTCTTGTATTTTCCTGAATTTTTCTTCAAGATCAGGGAATGTTTCAAATAATGTTTTTCCAGTAAGCTTGATGTAGATATTGTCAAGGATTTTTGCAGCGGCTGTTCTGAATCTTTTGGGGGGTGTAGAAAGAATTTTGAAATGCCTGTCGATTAATGCTTGGGGATTATAGTTCTCTTGGATTGTTGGGGCGGCCCCTATTTCTTTCATAAGTTTTGGCATAGTAACTGTGTGAAAAAATTTTACTGAGTCTATCATAGAATTCCATGAAAGTATAGTAGATATCAGGATATCACCTAATCTTAGGATTGGATTCCCATAGGCCATCTCAGCCAGACAGGATATGTTGTCCATATTCGGTAAATTTCGATTTTGAAAATCTTCCATTGCTAAGTTATCTGAAGGGATTATGCCTTCATTGGCCATTCGCCTATCACATTCATGGTAGAACATCAAACTCTGTATTACTGAAGAGCGTGCATTCAGATTGCATAGTTTTAGTGTGTGTTCAACATCATCATTCGCATAGCTCTCACGTACCACTAATCCACAACATCTTGCTGTGAATAATTGAAGTAATGTTTTATTGATGCCAGTTTTATATTTTGGATCAGTAAGATTCTTTATGAGTTTTTCGTAATCCTTTTTTTGAAGTTTCTCGCGTGGAAGTAATTTATTCAGCCTGGCTTTTACAAGACTTTTCTTCACACCAGATCTTTCATCTGGACGAATCAATAAAGGGAATAAAGATTCAAGTTCATTATATCTGAATAGACTTATCCTTCTGACTGAATCCTCAAGTATTGAAAAACTATTGAGAATAATTCTTGGAGGAAAAGAAATTCCATCTTCTTCAAAATCTCTTTTCTTAACATATAATGATATGCGCTGTTCCGAAGGTTCTAGGGCTGCAACGAATATTTCAATGCCGCAGCTTTCTTCAATACGTTGTAGGGGACCTAAAAAATAAGATCGATTTGCGCTATCATAAAATACTCCGTCATTGTAGAATAATTCCCAATATATCTCATCAGCATCATCATCGATAGAAGGATCGGTGACACCATATCTTTTTATCACTGCAAAGTTAATGAATTTTTCTAGAGCATGTTTTTTGTTTTGAGGATCGTCTAATTTACTATTAGATTCTATGAAATAATCACGCATCTTTTTTGCTAGATCCAGGCTATTTACCCGTATTGAATCTAGAGGCTTCGCAAGGGAAGCAATTTTTCTGCGATATTTACTTTTTTTTGCTGACACAAGTTGTTCAGGTAACTCTCCTCTCCTCATGAACTTATATTATACAAAAACATTTTTAAACTATAATAAACACAGTAACAAACTATTCAATTACATGATCCTTTCTCCACTGTTCTGCAATTTCAGGTAGATCCTCAGCTCTGATAAAATCTGTTTCTTGTATTTTCTTAAAAACTGTTTCTAGACCAGGGAATGTTTCAAATAAGGTTTTTCCTGTTAGTTTGATATAGAAGTCGTCAAGGAGTTTAGCAGCAGCCCTCTTAAAGCTCTTTGATGACGTAGAAAATATTTTGAAATATCTGTCTATTTTTGCATTAATATCCCAGTCTTCTTGAATTGAGCGAGCAGCTCCAATTTCCTTCAGTATCCTTGCAACAAAATCTTCCCAAAAGTATTTTTCCGATTCTGGCCAATTTTTCCAGTTTTGTATCATCATACTTAGTATTTCACTCCATGTCGTATGTG
>JAEOSP010000699.1 GCA_016840305.1 Candidatus Hodarchaeota archaeon | reverse complement strand
TATTATTACTGGAACCATCCAGAAGAATGCTATCGGAGTTATTTGTGCAAGTATTATTGAACAAATAAGTATTATTGGAATCGACCAGATAAATACCACAGTATGCATTTCTAATATTATTGGTGGTCACATTAGCATGGGTGACATTAGATAAATAGATACAGTCGGAAAAAAAAGCTTTATTGACTCGATCTAACAGACAGTTCTGGATAATAAAATAATCAGTTGTATCCTGAATGCTGATCAGATCGCCAGAACTATTAGTAATGTTATAGTTTTCAATGATCCAGGGAGTAGCAAAGCTTCCATTCCCTCCTGAATCATAAAGATCAAAATGGCTATTGTCAGTAATGCTAATAGGATCATGCTTAGTATATTGTGGAGCATATCTCCGAAATGAGGATGAAAGAACCTTTCCGTCTTCTATGGTACCACAGTTGATATCTGATCGAGAAGAATTGAATTTGGGGGGATTAATATTTCTTATCGTTGAAAAAGGGTCGTTTTCTTCAAATTCTACCGGTAAGCTAGTTACTGGGTTGGCAATTAGTCTTACGATTAAATAACAGATTAGTAATAAAAATAAGATATTTAACCTTAGGGATTTCATTGCTTATCTCTCCTAATGTTAAAGATTTAATCATTGTTTCAATAAATAGGTTTTGGTGTCTCTATGATCGTTTTTCCAAAAGAAGAATAATTCTTATGGTATTTATAAATATCCTTGATTAAAAGAAAACCCAGAGGTAATTATCAAAGTTCCGACGTATATGGACTTTGAATCACTATCAATTGATGGAGAAGAAAGAATTTTGACTCTATAACCTAATATTTTCCTCTCTCGTATTGAGACAGCGTTAAAAGAACATATTGAGCAAGCCTATCGTTCTTATTCAACTACAATCTCAGAATCTAAGCCGTTTCCGTGGTTAGGTGTTCGTACTCCTCATGTCCGCCAAATTGCGAATACTTTTTTTCGAGAATTCCGGTCTTATCGTATTAAGGATATTGATACAATCTTAAACTATTGTGAGCATCTGCTCACCCAGCGTGTTTCTGAATATAGGACAATCGCATTCCAATGGAGCTTCAAATGTAAAAAAAAGTTTCAATCTAGGCATTTTGAGATATTTGAACGATGGCTTAATGAGTCCGTCACAGGATGGGGAAGCTGTGATGATCTTTGTACACATACCTTGGGTTATTTCCTTTTGCAATTCCCAGAATTTATACCAGAAGTAAAGACATGGACTGCTTCATCAAATAGTTGGGTGCGCCGTGCCTCAGCTGTTATTTTTATTTTCGCTCTAAGAAGAGGTGAATACCTACAGCATATTTTTGAAATAGCCGAAAAGCTTCTTAATGATCCTGATATCTATGTTCTGAAGGGTTATGGCTGGATGCTTAAAGAAGCAAGTAATCACTTTCAGGATGAGGTTTTCCAGTATATTCTCAAACAGAAAGATGTTATGCCTCGAGTTTCTTTGCGATATGCTATTGAAAAGATGCCTTCGGAGATGAAAAAAGAGGCAATGAAAACTTGAGTGAATTTCTGTCCCTAATTTGATTTGTGTTCGTTTCTCGAATCGCTTCATTATGAACTAGAGTGTCCCATCCAATTCTTCATATAGAACTTCCTTAGGTAGAAATCGCATCCCTATCAACAAGAAGAAAGGGGTAACGCTTGCAATTATCATCAAGAATGCTAAGGTCAAAGGCATTCCCAATGACTCAATGACATTACCAGCCACTATCACCACCGGTGCACTTCCTATAAGAGTTAAAGTTGGTAACAAGCACACTGAATTTCTGTTTTCATCGGGAATCATATCAAGCATAAGCCGCTGCCTGAGAATGGTATTCACATTGTTAACAATAGCTCGAATAACAAAAAGTGTGAGGAGAAGAGTTGCTGCTGGGAGATTGATATTAGTGGTGAATGGAAAAATAAAGATTAAAAGTGCAAATAGACCATAAAAAAGACTCTGATTAAAGGCTAACAGGGGAATCCATTTGTGAACATTTAGTTTTCTGCTTATTTCACCCGCTTTAGCAGCGGTGAAGCTGCTCAATACCCATATCAAGAACCGAAGAATAGAAGCTCCTGCATCAGACCTAGTATACCCAAAATATAAAGGAAATAGAATCATTTGACCCCAAATTGCTCCAAAAGAACCGGCTATACAGAAACCAATAACAAAGAAAGGCATATACTTTGAAAAGAGACTAAAACGTAGACCTTCAAATAGTAAGTTCCAGTACTTCTTTAGAGATTTTTCCGGTCTTGAAACATCTGGAAAATTGTTAAGAAAGATTAAACACAATCCTGCGGATACAAACATCCCTAAAGACTGAAAGAAAAAAACGATTTCGCGAAAAAAAATGGTTGCTATCGTCCCTCCGAGAACAAAAACTATTCCTCCTAAAAATCTAAAAATAAAGCGTAATTTACCTAAAAATTCTTGATATATTCCTCGCTTAGCATCCGAAGCATCAGTAGTGACTTTATAGTTATTATCAAACCACGATTGTAGGGCTCCTGATTCCTGAGACTTTGCAAATGCTGCCAAAAGATAAACAATCAACAGATCAGAAAAAGAATCAGCAAACGCGAGTGCCCCATACGAAAAGGCATACCCAACAAATGACGCCGCTAATACCCATTTATGCCCAATCCAATCGCCCAATACTCCACTCGGATAATCTAGAACTGCTTGAACAAAGAAAGAAACAGCGAGAAGAATACCTAGCGCTTCATAACCTATTTCATCAATCACAAACAACACATAGAACGTAC
>JAEOSP010000698.1 GCA_016840305.1 Candidatus Hodarchaeota archaeon | reverse complement strand
TACGCGTCCGCTCTAGGGAGAGGACATACGCTTGAAGCCCCGTTCTATCGGTATCCGGGGCTTCAAAAAAAAAGTTACTTAATGGAAATTCAATTCGCTAGAATGAGTTCTTGGTCTTTTTTTTTAAAAAAATCATTATGATTAATTATAGATTAGATTAATAATGATTCAACCTTTTAGATGTTACTAAATTGAATACAGAAGCTGGTAAAATATTCTAGTAAGGTTTCTGACGATCTTTCAACTGTTGAGAAATCTCTTGTAAAGATTCTTCCAGAATTTTAAATTTTTTACTTAATAAGATATTGATTTCTTTCAGGATCCTTACTAGCTCACTTTGATCAATATTTTCCATACTAGGAGTTACATATTGGTCTTCTGCGTTGGAACCTTTCTCTTGTTTTTGAAATTGACGAAGTTGTGTCAAAATATAATCTCTGATTTCCCGATAAATTATGATTCCCTCTAGCTTTTCTTCAGCTGTTTGATCCAAAGAAGGTGCAGAACCTCCAGCAGTTTGAATCTCAATTGTCCCTATATTGAATAATCGATCGAAAGGACCCGATCTCATGCTGATATTTGTTACTGTTCTATAAGGAACATGTTTTTCCGTCATATTAATTAATCCCTTGATTACAACAATCTCAGTCCCATGAACAATAAATTTCATCTTATTAACGTAGATTCGTAGACCTACAACGTAGATTACAAATGCGATACCCCATAGTCCAGAAAATCCAATAAACATTAGCCAGAATAAATCGTTCATCTGTTTCTCTGCAGCAGAACCTCTTAAACCTCCAAGGAAATAAGAGATGAAGACTAAAAATACAAGCATAGCTATTATGAAAAATATTCCTGTCAAGAGAAAAAGAAAGTAATTTTTGTAAAGGAAATTTTTACTAGGGCGTATTATCCTAGGTTTTCCAGGAGGTGGAGGAATATCAGATCCAATTATACGTGGTAATTCAGTCATTGTTTTTAATCTCACGTTGCGTTATTTCATTAATCGTTTGTTCGAAATAATTTCTATAAGGTGGTTCAATTTCCAGAGAAGTCAATCCATGTTCTAATCGAATTAGTTTAAGTATTTTCGAACATTCTTCTTCACATTTCAAATTACATAAGTGATCTTGCCATGGAATGATAGATTTCTCTTTTATTGAGTAAAAAAAAGTGATTTTGCGATCTATTCGAAAATCATGACCAATTAAAATTCCATTTCTATAAAGAATTACTTCTCTCTCCTTCTCTTCTTCAGTATCTGCCTGAAGAGAATAATCAAGTCGAAAATCGTTAGCTAATTTCTCTAATCCATCTCTAAGTTTCTTGAAGCCAACAGATTTAAATTTAGATACTGAACGTACATCAACTTCTTTTTTTTCTTTACGTGTTGGTCGTGATACGGCTTTCTCGAGTAATACCTTAAGATCAGTTAATTCAGCCTTTGGATTCCTGAATAGCTCTTGAATAACAATGAGTTCAGAGTCAGAGAGCTTTTTCATTCAGAATCACATCCAGTTATATCAACTATTAGTAATTACCATTAATATTTCGTTAATATTTAAACCTTTCTCTTGCAGTCATTATGATGGTGCTTACCGAGATTACCATCATTCAGTATTAAAATGATATAAAATCTGATCATCCATGTTTACTAAAAAAAAAAATACATATTTTATTGTACAATACTATTAAGTGTTATTTTCAATAAGTAATACTAGAATTTGAATTTTAATATGAGTGACTACCCCAACCGAAGGATATTTAAAGTGTAACTAAAAAATAGTAATTGACGAATATAACGGACAACCAAAAAATGTCGTCAAGAAAATACAACAAAAAAGTTGAGAAAATCAAATGATACCCATTATTGTACCAATTATACCAGGATCGGATAGAGATCACTACGGAAGAAGACCAACTGCGTTTGGAATTCTACTTAGTGTCATAATTTTTTCAATAGGATTATTTTTAGCCTTCTTCCTATTTCTAACTGGAGATAACTCCTCCACTATATTTATTGTAACCATAGTTATCGTACTAGTATTAGTAAGTATGGTTTTAGCAATTTTAACTATAGTAGGAACCTCAGTAACTACACATGAATCTGAAAGAGATGAATATCGTAAAGTGCAGTCTCCAATCAGGGATTATAATAGAAATAGAAGTAATAAGGAGTATTGTAATGAGTGTGGGACATTAGTTGATTTTTCTGATAGTTTTTGTACAACATGTGGTGCCCGTTTAGAAAGGTGGAATTAAAATGACAAGTAGTCAAACAACAAATTATAGAAGTGGGTTAATTCAGATTAATAATCTGTCCAAATTTTATGCAAAGGGTTCTATCAAAGCCGTTGATGACCTATCCTTAAACATCAGAAAAGGAGAGACCTTTGGTCTATTAGGCCCGAATGGTGCTGGCAAAACAACAACCATCCGTCTATTAAATGGGTTAATTAAACCTACCAGTGGATCTGCTGAAATTAATGGTTTCAATATTCTCACAGACTCTCAAAAGGTAAAAGCAATATCTGGTTTGCTTGCAGAATCTCCAGGTGTTTATGAAAAACTTTCTGCTTACGAATTTCTCGAGTTTATGGGAGCTTTGTATGGCTTAAAGGGGAAAGACCTGAAAAAACGAATAAACGATCTCTTAAGCTTTTTCAATTTAGTTGATCGTAAAAATGATTTATTAGAAGGATTCTCTACTGGAATGAAACAAAAAGTCCTTTTAGCAGTAGCGATTATACATGATCCAGAGGTGATTTTTCTTGATGAACCAACGGCAGGTTTGGATCCTAGAGCCGCACTAGCAGTAAAACAACTCGTCAAAGATTTATCATCCCAAGGAAAGACATTGTTAATATCAAGTCACCGGTTACCAGTTGTTGAGGAATTATGTGATAGAATAGGTATCATTAATAATGGACAATTAATTGCGTTTGGAACGGTGGATGAAATTATTACCCAAACTAGTACAACTTCATTAGAAGAGGCATTTATCGCATTAACTGGGGGAAAAATCGATACCGTCTCACCATGGAGGCGAAACAACGATGCTTAATTATCAATGGTGGATTATTGCCAAAGCTGACTATCGAATGATAACCAGTCGTATTCGTGGAATTAGGCCCTATCTTCCCTATCTTTTAACTGGTGGGCTTGCCATTTGGATTTTCGTTATAGCTCCATCTATGGCTGAGTCTTTGCTTTCAGATTTTGAAACACAATTATTTTCTCTAATAGCGATCGGTTTAGTTCAATTTATCCTGTTCGTTTATTTTCTGATATTTTTTATTTTACCTTTGCTTAGTACGCTTCAAGATATCCGAGAACAGCATTTTGAAAACTTATTTTCGACACCTGTCACACCAGGAAATCTCCTCTTAGGAGAATTTTTAGGAAAAATGTTTATCTATGCAACACTGGCAATTATATTAGGCAGTTTATTTACAACAGCACTCATCCCTCTCGGTATTGATTTCTTGCAGATAATAATTATACTAGCAATATTCATCCTAACTATCTTTTCTGCTTCTTGGATGGGAAATCTCACAGCAGTGTTTCTTAGATCAATTTTAATGAAAAATGCCCGCGGTCGTGATATTGGTAAAGGAGTAGCTTTTTTGCTTGTTCTTCCACCAGTTGTAATTCTGTATGCTGGTATGGGAGGATATCTTAACTTTCTTTTAGATCCAGTTGAAGGAAAGATGTTCGGAGAAATTCTAAAATTCTTTCCTAGTTCATGGGGAGCCGAAACTATAGTAGCTTTTGCTCTAAACCCAGGAAAAATAACCGCTATTGATCTAGCTATATTAAGTCAGCTAGCTTTATTGATAACCTTCGTAATAGTGATATTCTTTGGAGGTATGATCCTTGCTAATCGATTATACAGTTTAGAGCTTAAATCATTTACCTCTGCAAGTGCAAATCCAAACAGTCTTTTTTACAAGATATTTCTAAAGCTTCTTGGCAGTGGCTCATTTGCTGTCCTAGTTGCAGCTAGTTGGAAGAATTATTTTCGAACAGTCAAAAACATCACACAGTTAATCTATGTAATTGCAATAGTAGTGATATTGAATCTCTTTCTTATGCAACCAGAAGATGCTCAAGATGCGTTAGTTAGTACAGTGTTCTTAACACCTCTATTGGCTGCTTTTGTAGTATCAGAAATTGGTTTAAAGGGAAAAGAATGTCTTCTACTCTATAAACAAACTCCATTGACAACAATAGGATTTCTAAAAGCAAAAATTGGACATTACTTTCTACTCATTCTACCTATGGTTATAATAGGAGAAATCATCATAGCTATGTCTGTTCCGTCCGTACAGCCAGTTGAATTATTAATCAATGTATTACTTATTTCTATAATGGCAATTGGAGTTACTCTTTTCGCTTTAGGTCTTTTCTTGCGAAATCCCGCATACCACGACAAGGCACCAGAGTTCATGATTAATATGCAGGTAATAATTTTTCTTATTATGATACCTTTCTTTTTTGGTTTAATATTTCTTCATGATATTTTTTCTGATCTATTTGACCACCCATTCTATTATATCGTATCTCTTGTAGCAATATTAAATTTAGTTGCGGGAGTAATTATGCTCTACATCGGAGGAAGAAATTTAGCTCAGATGGAGTAATCTAGACTTCGCGAGGGGGATTTTTCCCCCTTTTTCTTTTTTTCTTATACCAGTTTAAGTTCTTCTGGAATACTATTATCGTAATTTATCTTATCTACTTGTAGCATCTGTTTCCATCTATTGATGAGACTATTAAAAGCTTCTACAGCTTTATTATCAAATTCATAATTGTATTCTCTCTGGAAATTAAAAAATTCCAATGTTTTAAGTTTCTTGTCTAATTTAGTCTCAATTCTCCCAATAAATTCTCCTTTGTATAATATCGGATAAACATAATACCCCCATATACGATCTTTTGGTTTTTTATAGACCTCCCAGACATAATCGAATCCAAAAAGATATTTTACTAGATCACGATCCCATATAAGTGGATCTAGTGGCCCTATTCCCCGCATCTCATCATCAATAGGTAGTTGCGATAATTCTTTCCAGTTAGAAGGCACAATGTATCCTTTATCATCTTCTATCTTTACTAAACATGGAATATTTCGATCATTGATATCTTCATTAACTAGAAGGTTTTCAATAGAAATATCTATTTTCTTGTTAGTTTTGATTTTTCCTTCCTTTGTTTCACTAATATTTCCTACTGGTATCACTGGAAAAGCTTGTAACTTCAACTTCAATCTGTAAATTTGTCTTTCTTCCTCAGAAAAATCACTTTTCTTGAGTAAATCTTTGGTGACATAACGTGTGGTCAAATCATATGTTTTTCGGAAGTTTTTATCTCGCTCTATTATGCATAATTTTCCCATTGCCCATAATAACTCTAATGCAGTGCCAGATTTTCTACTAGACTTCCATGAAGCATACTTAGGATCAGCTTTTCCTAAATCAGCTAAATCTGAGCTTTTTGTTGGTCCATGTACCTTAACATGATTGAGTACTTCTTCTAATAGAGCTGAATCACCAAGATCTTCCATATTCTTAAGTAATCTTGTGTAATATCTTCCTAAGTGCTCTTTTCCAGTATAACTGTTAAAAAATGGGAAATGTTCAATTGATATTGCATTAAGATTATGGAAATGGACTTCAAAAACGAGTTTTTCAGCATACGCAAGTTTTTCGAATTGACCCCGTTTATAATCTGGAATACGTGCACTAAAGAAAATATCATGATATCTTCCTGCTGGGTTCAGTGGATCAAGCTGAACAAAACCGTGATCTCTAATCAATTTACGTATTCCCTCATCACCCTTCCCCTGCCAACAATGTAAATTATTACCGACAATAATTAATCGTTTTAATTCATTTTTTCTAAGTACAGGTAGTTTATCAGTCATTAGAATCAACTTAAAGAGCATAGATGATTATCATCGTATTATTATGACTATAAAAATATTTAAATTTATGATTAGTAAATTTTTATCTTTTGAAAGCTCTGAATAGAATAAGATGAATAGATTTAGTGATTTCAGTAATTAAAAAAAGAAAAACTCCCTAGGTACGTATTCATGAAAAAAAATAAAAAAAAAGGGGAAAAAATGGATTGTTTAAGTCCATAGTACCAGGGTCACGTAAGTGGTGGGTGTCCCAAGTACTGTATTTACAGTCCCTTTGAGTAATATACCCTCAAAAGCACCACTGCCAGGACAGTTCAATGTTCCAGTTAACACAGCGTATTCAATTTCGAAAAGCAATTAACCTTTAAAACTTGCAGGTTCTCCTTTGTATTCTCCAGTAAATTCGAATATTCCACCACCTTTTCCTGAATAAGTAGTTTCGTCTAAAATCAGATTTCCACAATAGTAGACATCACCTGCTATATCTCCTGTTGTCACTACTACATAATGAGGAGTTTGTAAGGTATGCAAAACACCTTTATTAGTAGTCCATTCCTTTTTAGCGTCACCATAGCTAGTCCATCCATATTCAAAGGTTAACTCTGTCCTAACAGGTTTTTTTGCTTGTACTACAACTGCTCCAAAAATTAATGTACATAATAGGATTGTTATTCCTATTAATGCTGCTCTTCTTCCCATCTTCATATATTTTCACCAATTTTTATTTACTTACTGCAATCAAAAGATATATAATTACAATAACGAAGTAATTACAACATTCACAGTAAAAACCGTTTCGAACTGCCATTCCCTCCTGTAACCCTAATTTCTTTAGGAAAGAGCATTAACCCCACAAGACAATATCAATGGTCTTTGCCTACAAAAAGTATTGTATTCTTTGATATTTGAGGAAGTTTTGATCCGCAAACGACACAAAAGGCAAAACAATTACCCTGATGTTTACCACATTTAGTACAATTAACTTTAAAAGTCCTTTGCAGATTCTCCATAAATAACACAGTTTAATTCTACAGATGGTACAATAAATACCATATTTTTATATCTTCAGTTTAAGTATTCGAAAATTTAACGATTTCTTGAATCAACAATGGAATCTCAAAGTATACTTAAGAGATAATTAATGGATTAGAGGTAACTATTAATCTCTAATATTCTCGATTAAGATCCACCAAATTCAGAAAATCAATTTTTCCTTCGTTAAATTTCCTAATATTCTCAATGACCTCATCCCATCTCTTTAAATCTGAGAAAGGCGATGCTGCTCTATGTGGGGATAGTAGCATATTTGACAATTCATGAAAGGGGTAATGGAAAGGAAATTTTAAGCCTGCTTCATCTACAGCTGGATTATAGTCATACCATACATCAATAGCCGCAGCACTGATTTTTATCTCCCGAAGAGCGTTATAAAGACTTTCTTCGTCTACAACAACACCACGACTCACATTTATAAGGATACTAGACGATCCTAATGCTTTTAGCTCCTTATGACCAATTAAACCAATCGTTTTTGAAGTTTCGGGGACAGCAATTATTAGAATATCAATTTCTTCCAAAAATGCTAATAACTGATTTGGTAAATAGGTTTTCAATGGAGTAGGAAATACATTTGGCTTATTTTCCCAATTTCTTTTTAACGCATGAAATTCTACGTCGTATCCTTGCAGGAAAGAATGAACTTTCTGGTTTATCGCACCATATCCTAACAAACCCACTTTTTGTCCTCGAAACGGGATTGATTTCGCATCCTTATCTCCTCTTCTCCACTGTCCTTCTTTCATCCATTCATGATGAGGAATTATTTTATTTAATACTGCAAACAGCATGGCAACGGCATGTTGGGCGGCAAAGTATGAATTCCCATGACCGTTGATTAAATTCACTTTGCGTTCCTTGTTCAACATCCTGAAGAAATCGATGTGATGTTTTATTCCTGTCCCTGGATTGATGAATACCTTCATTTTTTTTGCTGCAAGCAGAATTTTATGCTCGACCCTCCAACCGACAATAATATGAGCCTTCGGAGCTAATTCTAGAAGTATTTCATTACTAGGAGTAGATGGAAATAGTAATCTCACACCTTTGTAATCCTTCAAATTCTCCTGTAAATAATCTTTTAATTGCGATCTTACTTCCCAAGTGAATAAGACGACTGTATCCTTGTTTTCCACCAAGACACCTCAATACTTCTTATGAAACAATCTAATTCTTACTTACTCTGCAATGATACTCGAAAGGGATGAATTTCAAGAGTTATCAATTTTAATTTTACCGAGGGATCCTCTATTCTATTCTTTTGGTCTCCCAACTGGAACTATTGGACAGATCATTTCAGCACCTATCCAACCAAGATAACTTGCTAATCCAAAAGCAGAAAAGATCAATAAACCTTCGATCAAAACCATCAATCCATCTGATGACTTAAGATTATGAATCAATAATATAAGAACTGAAGCAATAAATAGAACCGATCCTAGGATAATTTTTCTTTGCAGATATGGAGTAGTAAGCTTTCTAAATCTAATTTTCCCATCAACGATTCCTGTAATTCCTCCTGCAATTACTAATAATGGAAAGAATACTATTTGCAAATCTCTTGTTCCTTCTATAGATATTCCCAACAATTCAGATGAAAATAAGGATATCAGATATAGTAGTGCTATAACAGCGATGTAACTGATTGTGAAATGAACAGATACTGGATGTACATCTAGTTTCAGAAACATTCGTCTCTCTTTTGATGCTTTGTGTTCGTACGGGAGAAAGGCTTTTTCTCGGGCTCCACATGCAGGGCATACTCCTCCTTTACCCACTCGTCGTACATATCCACATAATCTACAAAATTCATATTCAGCATTATTACTCATCTTAATTCCTCATCAAAACGATCTTCATTAAACATTGGTTACTTGTTATAAAGAAAAAGGATTATTTGTAACTAATTAATATAGTATTCAATATCCAGAATGAAATATAAAGGATTGTTGAAAGATTGATAATCACAAGCGTCTTTTTCCGATAATTTTTCAGTTTGTTTGCTTAATCACAATCTATTCATAATGTCTCATTAATTAAAATTACTTCTAATCTATCTTCTATCTTCAGAATATTTTTTAAACCAGATTACGAACGTGAACGTAGAAATGGGTAGACCTATTAAAATTATATTCGAGAGGGTAAGATTTTGATTGAAAATTATATCTATAAGAGTAAGATAGAACATATAAACTGGCCAAACCAGTGTTAAGAAAAGAAATTCGAATATTTGATAATCAGTTTGACCAATAATTATAGAGTAGATGAATGAGAAGACTGCATAGCAGAGAAATGTAAAGAGATACCACAAACGAAGGATTGGAATGTTTTCTTTTAGTGTCATCATTTCAATTCACAAGTAATCATTATTATCTATATTTCTTAAATCTCACGATGCAATTCTAAATTGTTCAGAAATCGATAATATTAAATATCAATAAAAAATAATTTGGATAACACAACCTAGTGATCGACTTCAAAAGAAAGAACGATTAGAGATTCTCAATGTCACTTATCAATAATTTAGTTCAACTAATATCTATTATCTTGGTTCTTCTGACATTGTACTTGATGGTTTGTCTAGTGATCGTAGTTATTTTAGCTAAACTCCCAAGAGATAATGTTGATAAAATCCCTAATTGGGGAATAGTGAAAGATGTTCGTATTCCAACTATCAACGGTAAGTTTTTAGAATGCTGGGTCGTAAGTCCTGAAGAACAAAAATTAGATCGTCCAGCAATCATACTTCTCCACGGATGGGGACGTAATCGAGGACGAATGGTATCTCGTGCGAAATTATATGCAGATCTTGGATTTACAACTATTCTTTTTTCAGCACGAGATCATGGAGAATCGAGCAAAGAAAGATTTGGGATGAGTATCGTTAAATTTAGTGAAGATTTAGATACTTGTATAAATTGGTGGGGAAAACCGGTTATTATTTGTGGACATTCAATAGGAGGGGGAGCATCTTTGTTAGTAGGATCGAGAAATCCACTAGTTAAGGCTGTTATAGCAGAGGCATTTCCGACATCATTCCCTCATGACTTGAAATATGTTTATCGACCTGCATTACGTGGATTAACTGGTTTTTTCATCCCTGGAATAACATTAATCGTAATTGGAGTGTTTCGTAGATCCCATAATACTGATTACAGCCCTCTTGAGGTTGCAAATCGAATTACTGCACCGACACTTCTCATAATTGGTAAACAAGACGAGATTTTCCCTTATAAATCAGCAGATTCAGTAGAATCAAACATTCCAAACTGCAAATTATGGGTTCCTGATGAAGGAACTCACTCTAACCTTGAAGAGCTTCCTGATTATAAAAGAAAAATATTCTCTTTTCTTCAAGATAATGGATTATTGTAAGTTCTAGCTAAGAATCTACCATATTTTAGGGACCAATCGATATCTTACTTTTTCCACATACTCAGAATAACCGTTCAATTCCTGTTTTAATAGTTCCTCCTCCAATTTTATTCTGATCATGAGAAGAATTACACTTGCTGTAGCCGGGATTAGAGCAAGTAACGTTCCCAATCCAAATGGTAAGCTAATCATTAGTAGAGATACTGCTAGATAATGAGGATGTCTTACAAATGAATATAGCCCTGTAGAACTTACTTGTTGGTCTTCTGTTACGACTACAATCTTCGAAAGATAGACATTTTCCCGTAAAACTAGGAAAAAAATGATAAAGGACAAACAAAGGATTAAATCTCCTACAATTTTTAGGAGGAGAGGAATTTCAGGTTTATTAAAACGATAGTCGAGTCCAGCAATGATTAGGGTACCAAAGATTCCAAGAAGAAGAAAGATATAGAGAATTCTATCCCATTTCTCTGTAGGAATTTGAATAGATGCTCTTGATTGCATATTAGGAGCATCTCTAAACCAAAAAATCTGAAAACCGAAACCTGCGCATGCAATTATCAAACAAACCCAAGCTTCTGGCCAGAAATAGGTACCTGCAGGAATAAAAAGTAATAATGCATAAACTATCATAATAAATATGAATTTAAAGAGAATATTCAACACTGAAAGCTGAGACATCTAAATTACCTCAAAGAGTTGTTATCATGTACTCCTCGGGAAAAAAGATGTTCCACCTTAAAAAATTACACTGGAAGTTGAACTCGAGTAAAAATTACCACAATCGAAATTTATAAAAATGATTATAACTTTAAAATAATTGTTGGAAATAAGACAAATTGGCCAATAAATACTTACTTGGTCACCACCAAAATTTTGGAATTTGAAATATTTAATAATTCAAATTTCCAAATTCCTCCGGTTTGCCACATCACAAATTCTTTTATAGAGGACTCTAAACTAACTTTTACTAGTTTATTACACGTTTTCTGAATCAAGAATTCAGGTTCATCCTCATGAAATTGTGTAAATAGATAATTTTCTTCAAAAAACTGGAGGATATGTTTTGGTTGAAGATAAAGCTATAAGAAAAAAGTTTGAACAAGCTTTAGAACAGTTTGTGGAACGAATTAAACCTGATGCTAGTATTCTAGCTGTATTTGTCCTTGGTAGCTATGTTCATGGTGTAGTTTGGGAAAACTCTGACCTTGATGTAGTTATTGTAACAAGTGATGAGAGTAAACCTACAGCTAATTTCTTAGTTATAGAAGAAAACGGAGTTTCCATTCAAGCAAGTATTGTTACCAGAAACGCATATCGTCGAAGTCATCAAAGTTATGTACAAGGAGGAATGATGCATCACGTTTATTCAACGAGTGAATTAGTGTATTCATCTGATCGTGGGATTTCTGAATTCGATCGTGATATGTTCATGGTTGCTGGGAGAGACCGAGAAATTCAGGTGTTACTCCGAGCAGAAATGCTCATAGGTTACTTTCACAAAGCACAGAAAACCTTATTTTATGAAAATAATTCAGATAAGGCCTTTAATTGGATAAATCTAGCGTGTCAAGAGATTGCGAGGATAATTATTCTTAAAAATGGAAATATTCCAGGGAGAGATGTTATAACTCAAGCTCGGGAGCTGGTCTCTGATTCAATTATAGAGGAGATATTTTCAAGTACATTCCAGGTTGGGTATAATGAAAAAAATCTCAGGAACTGTATAAATCTTATTAAGAAGTACCTTGTGGATAATAAAAGCTATCTTTTCAGAGCATTATTTGATTACATGAAAGAAAAGGTTGGTGAAAGAAGTCTTTCTGAAATTGACCAACATTTTCGGAAATCATTTGGGAATTTTCCGTTCTTCACTCTTGTAGAGACTATTGAATGGTTATCACACGAAGGAGATATTATGAAAGGTCTATCTCCAAAGAGAATCACCTCGAAGAGTAGGATTACTGTCGATGAAACATCAGTTTATTATATAGGAGGAGATTCGCTATGAGGGATAATATTGAAGTAGTCCGAGCACGGCAGAATAATCTCAAGAATATAAGCGTAAAATTGCCTAGAAATCAATTAACTGTTATAACAGGTGTAAGTGGAAGTGGAAAATCATCTCTTGCTTTTGATGTGATTTTTGGTGAAGGCCAGAGATTATTTTTAGAATCTCTGTCAACTTATGCGAGATCACGTGTTGTACAGGTAAGAAGACCTGATGTAGACTTTGTATTCGGTTTATCTTCTGTTGTATCTATAGAACAACATGCAGGAATTCGAAATTTTCGATCCACGGTTGGAACTCTTACTGATATTTCGACATATCTCCGATTGCTTTATGCTACAATGGGAAAAGCACATTGTCCTTATTGTGATTCGAATATTCCTGTTAGAACTACAAATCAAATTGTAGAGAAACTCTTTTCTCTTCCTAAAGGGACTATGGTTCAACTGTTGGCTCCAGTATCAAAAATATATGGCGAAAAATACCGTTACCTGTTTGATGATTTACGCAGAAAAGGAATAGGGAGTATTCATATTAATGGAGAAATATTTGACATAGGTGATAACATTTCATTAAATGAGGAAGAAAATTATGAGATTAATGCTTTTATTGATAAATTTGAGGTCTCATCTGATCAACATCAAACTCTATTGGATGGTGTGAGAGAGTGTCAGAGAATTGGCGAAGGATACATTAAGATAAATATCCTTTCAGAGGAGTTAGATCATAATACAAAAACGCAATTTTTCGAAGATTTTACTTGTCAGAAGCATTCTATTGTTATGGGAGAACTGTTACCCTGGTTTTTCTCTCCTAATGAAGGTGATAGTGCATGTATTACCTGTGGAGGTTTAGGAGTATATAGAAAAGCGGTACCGTATTTAATGATTGAAAATGAAAACAAAAGCATAATGAAAGGGGCAATTAATGAACGAATATTTGACGTTAAGCATCCATTCAAGTACCTAGTTATCTGGAGTCTCGCAAAGCATTATAAATTCAGCTTAGAAGTACCTTTCAAAGAATTATCGTCAAAACAAAAAGATTTGATCTTTTTCGGGACAAAAGGTGAACGATTTGAGCTACTGCAACCTGATGATTTGAAACAGAAATTCTCTAACATCGGAAAGACTGTTGCCTTCGAAGGTCTAATTCCGCCTATTGATCGTTGGTTTAAAGATAGGACAAGAAGTTCAGGACGAAGACAAGCACAAAGCACAGATGATCACATATACTTTCGGGGAATGAAAGAAGTAGTATGTCCTGATTGTAAAGGAACCAAATTACTACCAAGTCGTTTGAAAGTACGAATAAATGGCAAAAATATCTTTGAACTAGGACAACTCACTCTTACTGAACTTCAATCTTTTTTGAATAAGTTAATTGTTACAGAAGAGCGAAAGCACATTGAACTTCCGATTATTGAGGAAATTAAAAAAAGATTTGATCTATTGTATGGAATAGGAGTAGGTTATCTTAGCCTAAATCGCAATGCACATACATTATCAGGAGGCGAAATACAACGTGTACGAATGTCTACACAAATTGGGTCAGGTTTAATGGGTATGATATATATCTTAGATGAACCAAGCATTGGTCTTCATCAAAGAGATAACGGGCGAATCATTGATACTCTTAAGAAATTACGTGATATCGGTAATACTGTTATTGTAGTAGAGCATGATATCGAGATGATGGAATCAGCTGATTGGATTATTGATATTGGTCCTGGATCTGGAGATAATGGGGGAGAAATAGTAGCACAAGGGAAAGTGCAAGATATTCGTGCATCCTTAAATTCATTAACTGGTCAATTCCTTTCAGGAAAGAAAAAAATTTCTACTCCTACAACCCGTAGAAAAAGTAACGGTGATTATCTTCACGTACGTGGCGCATCACAGAATAATTTGAAAAAAATTGACGTGAAAATTCCTTTGAATCTATTTGTATGTGTTACTGGTGTATCAGGGTCTGGAAAAAGTAGTTTAGTTAATGATATAGTAACTAAAGCATTGATATCAAGACTTAGAGATCGAAGAATTACTCCAGGGGACCACGAAAGTATTGAAGGGTTGGAAGAACTTAAAGATGTTAGAATTATAGATCAATCTCCTATCGGAAGAAGTTCCAGATCAAATCCAGCAACTTATGTAGGGTTCTGGGATAAAATTAGATCACTATTTTCGTCGCTTCCAGAGGCTATTGAACGTGGTTTTACAAAAACGACGTTCAGCTACAATTCCAAAGATAGTGGGCGTTGTGAAGAATGCGAAGGGACTGGTGAGATCGTTACACAACTTCAATTCATGCCTGATGTCCGCTCCATATGTCCAGTTTGTAAGGGTAAGAGATTTAAAAACGAGGTCCTTGAAATTTTGTATAATGGTTTAAGTATAGCCGATGTATTAGATTTATCTGTTGAAAAGGGACTAATAAGATTCAAAGATGTAAGATTAATTAAGCACAAGTTACAAGTAATGTTTGATCTTGGTTTAGGATATTTAAAACTTGGACAATCATCTGCAACCTTAAGTGGAGGGGAAGCTCAAAGAATCAAGTTAGCTAATGAATTAGGGAAACTTAAGAGGCTTGAAAGGAATCTGTATGTTTTTGACGAACCTTCAATTGGTTTGCATCTCGCAGATATCGAGAAACTGTTGAAATGTATAAATAAACTAATTGCATCGGGGAACAGTGTGATTGTTATTGAACACAATCTTGATATCATTAAAATGGCTGATTATGTTATAGACTTAGGGCCTGAGGGAGGAAGTGAAGGAGGTTATCTTGTTGCTGCAGGGACACCAGAGGAAATAATTGAGGTAGAAGAATCCTTCACTGGTCAATACTTAAAAGGGCATCTATCTACAGCAATGGAGGAATAAACCTTGAAAATCTCTCTGAAGTATATTGATGTGACACCAAATATTGTTAGGACAGCTATTGAAACTGAAGAATCAAATAAATTAGTACGTCCATATCTAATGTCCAATATGAGTTGTATTCAACTTCAAGATGAGTTAATTTTTGTTGATTGTGGACCAAGAATAGATATCGCACGAAAATTTCGTGAAGATATGGAATCAAGATTCAATAAAAGAACAAGCCATCTCATTTTGACAGTAAAGAGGTGGGATTTTTATTATGGTTTTAATGCATTTGAGGATATAAGTATTGTAAGCTCTTCAGCGACTAAGTCAGGAATACGCCAAAATATTAAGAATGGAATTGAAAGCTCATGGCGGGACTGGATTATTCGACAGATTCCAGAAGATGAAAAATTAAGAGACAGCCTCTTGAAAATGAGGCTAATAATTCCAGGTACAGGATTTTCTAAGAGTAAAACAATGGGTTCAGATTCTTATCCCCTAGAGCTAAAAAGTACTCTTGCAGGAGCCTTAAGCGTCTACTGCCCGAAAGAAAAAGTGCTTTTCACAGGAACAGCTATCCAAAGCAGTTATCCCTCATTCGTATGGCCTATTAATGGAGTTGAATTATACAAAAAGTGGGAAAAACTTGACATTGAATATATTATACCAGGTCGAGGACCACATGTGAAAAAAGAATTTCTTACTGCCGTTAAACAATGGATGGAGCAAGTAATTGATGATTTAAGAGAATATCGAGAGAAAAAAATACCAGAATCACAAATTTTAAAGCAAAATTATCCTGAACATCCTGGTGAGTCAAGAATTTCTTGGGTAGAAGGAGGAGATTATCACACTGGTACTGTACATCGATTAATACGTTATTGGTACAAACAAGTATTAAAAGAAGAGAGAGATGAGGAAGAGCTCATGTTTATTAGTTAATATATGCACCATTTAGTGGAGAAAGATAGATTGAACTCAATTAGGTTAACAGCTGATATTTTATACTTCCCTGGACATGCAAACATAGTTGCTTTCAAATTAGAATCATCTATAATAATATCCGATACAGGAAGAAATATTCAGGATGCTAGAGATATTCGTTTAGAGATAGAAAGTTATTTTGGAGGGAAAATCACTCATGTTATTATTACTCATTTTCATTCCGATCATACACACTCTTTACCCCTTTATGCTGACTGTATTGTTATTGCATCAGAGCAGACAAAGAAATTTCTAGATCAGGCAAATCGGAAACAGATAGAAGGACTTCCACCTGTATCACCAACTATAGCCTTTAAGGATCAGTATATTATACAAGAAGGTAAATATAAAGTACTGGTCAAGAAAACTGGAGGTCATACCTCCGATTCGAGTTTTATTTATTCTCCAAGTCATAGTCTGTTGATCGCAGGAGATAATCTACGATCTGATTTTTTATGGGGTGGAAAAGAAGGTAATCCAGAAAAATGGCTTTTTGCTTTTGAAGAATATCTCTCACTTGATCCAAGATTCATTATCTCAGGACATGGAGAACTAATCACTCGTGAGCAACTTGAGGCTCTTGTATCATTAATAAAAGAAATGAAAATTTTAACCTTAGCTTTAAACGAAAAAAAGAAGAGCGAAAAAGACATTATCACCCAATTAAATAATATTCAACCTCCAAAAGAAACATCAATATTTATTCATGACAGCACTGTAACTAAATGGGCGAGGTTCTGGATAAAATCTTAATCCCTTTTCAGTAATTCATACCACGATCGTGTAGGAATCTTAGTAGCTGGAAGATTTCTCAAATATTTACTTGCTTTTTCCTCATCAATCAATCTTCCATCTTCTATAACTAAATAATGAGGTTGTTTACAATAAGGGCACGTTAAAATAAATCGATTTTCGCTTTCAAATGCACTATTTCGGATTTGATAAGAATAAGCTCCTCCACAACTTTCACACTTACGTTTTTTCCGCATATGCTTAGATAGATTTCTTCTCTACAAAAAGTCTTCCTCTTAGGAAAAAAATTTTGTCATTTAAGATCCAAGAATACAGTAGGTTTTTATATGGAAATCTTGGAGGTTTTATAATTGAGGAATAATGCTAACTTCTTTGAAAGAGATATCAATGAAACTCCCTCAGAAAATTCACTTTGTGCCTTCTGATCTGTTAGAATACCCTGTAATCAATTATTTTCAATATCGAAATAATGGGGGGTTTCTTGATGATGTTCAAATTACTCCAAAGATAGTAAAAGCATATTTACGATACTTCAAGAAAGATCCGAGGAAGATTTTCTCACCGAGATCAAAAAAAACAATTCGAATTCGATGGTCAAAGGCTATAGAGAGAGGTTTATATCTTCAATCAATTGGTACTCTTATTTCACCCTTTGTTCCTATTGTTAATGAAGCTTTTAAAGATTCTAAATTTGAACCTGTTAAAAAAATGATTATTCACAGATATAAAAGCAAAAAAAAGGAGAATGAAAAGACAGCTATCCTATTCATACACGGATATGCCGAATCTCACTTCATCTTTCATGAGCAATTTTACTTTCGGTTCCTGAATAATCAGTTTAGATGTAATATCTTTGCATTGGAACTTCCATACCATTTACACCGACAAACCAGTGATTCACCCTTCTCTGGTGCCTTTTTTCTCAATGGTAACCCAGTGCGAATGCTGGAAGCTTTTAGACAATCTATTCATGAAATCAAGTTATTAATTGATTATTTACAAGAGAGATATGACAGAATAATCCTTTATGGAGGTTCATTAGGGGGGCATTTAGTTACTCATCTGAGTCAACTAGTGGATGATATTGATATAATTGCAGCCTTAGCAAGCCCTTTTCTGTTCCGATTAGCAGCTAAAAAAAATATTGTACCAATAGCTCGTAACTATGTTGATCAGTTATCTTCTGAAGGTAGAACCTCCTACTATAAAATCCTCCATCCAACAAATATGAAGTATTATTCTCCCCATACAACAAATGAAAAAACAGTGATAATTGGAGGAGAATATGACCGTATTGTTCCTTTTGAGATGGTAACAGATCTCGCAAAGATGTTACAAAGGCCTTTACTCTCGTATCCTGGCGGCCATTTAACCATTCTTATTTGGTTAAAACCTCTTCTCCAGCAGATAGACAATTTCTTTGAGAAAGAGAGGTAAAATAACTATTTTCTTATAATTGTTTATTCAACCAAGCAAGAAATTCATCTTCAGGAGTATTATCTGAAGGAACTTTATCTTCTTCTTCGTCAGGTTTCCTTTTCCACTCATCTGTAAAACTTGCCATCCAATCTGTGAAACGCTCAGAAACTCCTTTTTTAACCGCAGAGCGAATATTAGCTTTTTTCCTAGGCAAATACTTCAATCTTCTATGCGGTACAAGTAAGGTGTGAATACCATCCATAGTTTTAAGTTTCGAAGCATCCACGGGGTTAATACCATACCCCTCTGATAAAACTCTTATATTGTGCATAATCAGGTCAGTAGCTGACCTTAAAGCGCTAATACTAAAGATATCACTCTTATCATAATCATACGATAAGTAGATAGGCTCCCCTATTGTCAGCGTTACTTTTTTCCCCGCGGAAGGCCAGTTACCACCAAATGGTAAAACTCCATCTGTGCCAACAATACCTACAGGTACAACAGGAGCATCTGTTTCAAAAGCAAACCGAGCTACACCCACTTTCCCCTCTAAACTTTTTCTAGAGTAACGAATATGTCCTTCTGGAAAGATTCCTAACGCTTGTCTCCTTTGAAGAACTTCTAGTCCCTTCCGTATGGCCTCCTCATTCCCTTTACCCTTCCGTTGGACTGGAATAACTCCGAAATAATCCATCATACTCCCCCAAAACCTGTTTCTCCATAGAGCTGATTGTTTTCCGAGAAATTGAACACGAGGTATCTCAATCGGGACGATTAAGCCCATTAAAAATGCATCTATGACAGATTCATGATTAGCTGCAAATATAGCTCCATCTCCCAGTCCATTTATGTGTTCAGTTAGATTTTCTTTACCCTCAACCTCTAATCTGTAACCTACCTTTGCTGAGAATTTTACTACTCGACGTATAAATTCATATGACAAATCTGTAGGCATTTGGTGCTTCCTCTTAAAATGTTCAAACCTTTGATCAATGATATTGAAGTCCGTTAAAATGTATTTCTGATTGGATCTAGCACTCGAGTGAAATCTCGGAAGAAGGATTATTTCTTAATTCTCCCACTTCTAAAAACTTCTACAACCTATTATTTAAAAATTCTGTGATTCAAATTATACTCAATCGTTACTTTGTACAAGGATTACT
>JAEOSP010000697.1 GCA_016840305.1 Candidatus Hodarchaeota archaeon | reverse complement strand
TTTTATTGCAAGCTCAATAGCGATGATATCAGTAATTATGATTGTTAGCTTACCATATACTGGTATGAAAGAGGTGAGATCAAAATTTCAGCTCTTCTACTTTGTATTCACCATTGCTATGATGTTACTATTGATGTTATCGCCAAACAGTTGGTTTCAAACTCTTGCAATCATATGGGTAGCATATATTTATTATTTCTCAATTCTAGGTCCACTTCATGGCTACTATGGTATCAGAAAAATGAAAGAGGAACAGGAAAAACTTCAGGTCAATTGAGTTAATTTCTTCATTATTTGCGAAATTTAAGAAGATTAGCTAGTTTTGTAATTGCGTCAAATATTGCTGGATCGTGAAATTTTAGCATATTTACCAATCCGAAGATATCTCTGAAGTCAGCTCCAGTTTCATCTAATTCTGTTTCATAGAGATTCATCCAGGAGATGAAGAAGTGGAAATCATTTTCACGAATTATGGCTACTCGATTCAGGACATCCTTGACTGAATCTTTTTTTATCTCAGGATTTAATTTCAGAATAAAATCCATGAAACTCTTTTCTTTAAAGATAGCTAATTCATTTTTTTCCCGAGGACCACCAAGGAGAAACATTTTTGCGGTCCGACCGTAAAATGAATATGGTTTTTTTCTCCTAGACTGTTTATCTACGATTTTGATGACATCAACTACCTTAATTAGACCTGAATCTTCTAGTTTTTGCAAATGAAAGTATAAATTTGATTTTTGTATCTCATAGTTAAGCTTTTCTTCAACAAGCAATTTTATTTCTTTTGCATTAAGTGCATAGCGTTTCAACAACTCCCTAGACTGCGGATGCTCATCATCCATTCCAGAAGCAAGTACATGACAAATAGCACCTCTGATATCTTGATTTAGCTTGTCAAATTCCTCAACAGAGAGAACTTTCACCTTATCTATGTTGGTCCAATAATTGAATAGATTCATAAATCTTGCTTGCTGATTGC
Source organism: Candidatus Hodarchaeota archaeon (assembly GCA_016840305.1). The sequence continues at coordinate 1,103 of JAEOSP010000697.1, read as the reverse complement.
TGATCATAGAGATGCACAAATTATTATTACACTCTCATATTTTTTTGGATTAATTTAAACCTATCCAATTATTTTGATGAGATCGCTGAATCATTAAGTCAGATCTATGCCAGATAAGGAAAGTTTAAAAGGACTTGAATGAACTATTAATTCACAAGACTTGCTGAGTCAGTATTAATACTGATTTAACCAGTACAGTTACTAATTAATTGAAAGAGGTTTGATACATGAGAAGAAAGAAACTAAAGGGTAGCAATAAAACGGTGAGTCCGCTTGGTATGGGTTGCTTTGCTTTGGGTGGGCCATTTAAAAGGTCAGATGGTTCGTATCTTGCATATGGACAAGTTGATAAAGATGAAGCGATTAGAACAATTCACAAAGCGATCGAGTTAGGTATAAATTTATTTGATACTGCAGATATTTATGGAGTTGGACGAAGTGAACGAATTCTTGGAGAAGTAATTAAGGAGTATAGAGATGATGTTATTATTGCCACGAAATTTGGTAGTGTTTTTGATGAAGGTAATTTAGATACACCAGATAAGAAAAATACAAATCCAGAATATATTAGATCAGCTCTTGATGCTAGTATGCGGCGATTGCAAACAGATTTCATCGATATATATCAACTTCACTCAAGTTCTCACAATCTTGATGATGCAAGGAGAGTACAGGTCATCTTAGAAAATCTGGTGAAGGAAGGAAGAATTGGTGGTTATGGTTGGTCAACAGATGATCCTGAAAGGATGAAAATCTTTTCTGAAAGTCAACATTGTAATTCAGTCCAATATGCTTTGCTATTAACACATTATAATGCAGATATGTTAAGATTATGTGAAAAAAAGGAAATCTTGGGATTAATCAGAAGCCCATTTGCCTCAGGGACATTAACTGGTAAATATAAACCCGATGTGCAAAGATCAGATGATCATATGCTAGCGAATATTGATTTAACTACCGAACGTAGAGTGTCTATACAGAAAAAACTTGAGAAACTAAGAGGAATTGTCGCTGATGAGGGGAGAACACTAGTACAAGGAATATTGGGGTGGTTATTAGCAACAAGCAATACAACGATCCCGATTCCGGGAGCAAAATCAGTT
>JAEOSP010000696.1 GCA_016840305.1 Candidatus Hodarchaeota archaeon | reverse complement strand
CTTTCGCATTAATTGTAACAGCTGGAGGATTTGGTTCATTTCTTTCAATAAGATCTGTTAGCAAATACGCATCAGGTATTTTTTCTATTTCAGGAAGTGAGTAGTCTGGAAATATTGCTACTGGAGTATATATCAGATTCTGAATCTTAATTCTATCTTTTATTTCATTGATTCTATCTAGACGTCTATAAGAGCATATAACTGTCTCTGCTTTTGATTCATTTAATTCATACAACAAATCATCAGCTTTGTGCAGAATACTTAGTGGAACATGTATCGCACCTAGTCTCATGATTGAAAAATCAGCAATTATGAATTCGATACATGTAGGAAGTATTGTGACCACTGTATCTCCCTTTTTAACCCCTAAATTTGCTAAAGCAGTAGCAAATCGGTCAACATTATCTTTCAAATTTTTGTAGGTTATTTTTTTATCTAAATACTCACAAGCAACATTTTCTGGGAATTCTTTAGCTATATCTTCCAGTAATTGATAAACCGAAATTTCTGGATATGGTTCCATTGTTTTAGGAAGTTTAAAGGGTCCAATGAAATAAGATTTCATCCATGGTTTATCAGAGTAAATACCCAATTCTTCTCACTTATCCTATAATATTGACCTTTTACATTTTATCAATGAAATATTCCAATCCTAACTCTGTTAACTTCTCTGGGGTAGGAACACCGTTCTTATCCCAACCTCTATAAGTATAATAAGCATCCAGTAAGGGATCTAAATTAACTGTTTGTCCCTCTGCTGGTCCATCAGGTAATGGTTCTTCCAATAATCGTTTTGGGAGTGTATCATCCTCTCGGGTTAATCCTTCCCGAATATTATAGATTCGCTCAATATTGTAAATTCTTTCACCAAGCAGTCGAAAGTCTTTCTCTGAAAATTCGTAACCAAGAAGGCTTTCAATCAATATAGCCCAATCCTCTCCTGTTAGGACCATTCCCATGAATTTACATCCAGATATAGCATCAAAAACTCCGAATGCATCCTCATATTCTTTGACAACTCTGGTTTCTTCAGGAATTTCCAAAATACCACTTTCTTCAACTTCCCCTTCATCAACAATAAGGAATGGCATTGACATAAAGGCTGGCCCTTCGATATATGCTGTTATATGATCCCCACCACGATTTGCAGTTGCATATGCAAGCCCAGTAATCTTAGCTGCCCTTGAATCGTAAGCAGGTAACTCTAATCCTTTAACATGCATCGCAAACCTTTCACTACCTTGACCAAGTTTTTCTGACATGGCTTTCGATCCTTCAGCTAGAAAATCACCAATGCCTTCACGTTTGCCAATTTTGTGAACAAGATCAATAATTGCATCGGTATTACCAAATTTAGTTGTTAACCACTCTTCTCCTGTTAAGAGTCCTTTCTCAACAGCTTCCATTGCAAAAGCGATGGTAGATCCACAAGAAATTGTATCCAAACCGTACTCATTGCATAGGAAGTGAGCTAAGGTAATAGCGTTTAAATCATATATGTCACACATACTACCAAATGCTCCTATTGATTCGAACTCTGGTCCTTCTCCTTTTGAAGCATATTTTCCCTCTTTAATATCAGATACACGTCCACAAGCAATAGGGCAAGCAAAGCAAGCTTTTCCCTCAACTAATATCGTATCGTTTATAGCCTCACCATTTATCTTATCAAATTGTTCTACATATCCTGTTTGCCAATTTCTACTTGGCAATCCCCCTCTTTGATTAACCATATCTAAGATAGCGGTTGTACCAAAAACTTCGAGCGTCATCTTCAGTAAACTTTGGTCAACCCATTCTCGTCTTTCTTTAGCAAGTTCTCTATATTTTTCGGGTTCTGCAAGAACAACTCTCATTTTTCCTCTAGAAGCAATTGCTTTGAGGTTTTTTGATCCCATGACCGTTCCCATCCCACATCTGCCTGCAGCTCGACCCCAGTTTTCATCCTCCACATCGTTCATGATTGCAGCGTATTTGACTAATTTTTCCCCTCCTATTCCTATACAGGCAACTTGGAAGTCCTCACCTATGTCTTCTTTAATTTTTTTTGTTGTTTCTGATGTATTTTTACCCCATAAATGGGTTGCATCCTTTAACTCTGCTTTGTTATTATCAGTAACAAGATAAACTGGTTTCTCTGCTTTACCTTCGAATATAATCCCGTCATACCCTGATCGCTTTAAATGAACTCCCCAGAAACCTCCTGAATTAGCTTGTCCCCAAAATCCTGTCAGAGGTGATTTGGCTACTACTGAAAATCTTCCAGTACTGGGGGACATAGTTCCAGTCATAGGACCAGTCATAATTATCAATTTATTTTCGGGTCCTAATGGATCTATTCCCTTTGGTACTTCATCAAAAAGATACTTCGTTGCTAATCCTGCCCCTCCTAGGTACATACGTAGGTCTTGTTCGTCAGGAATCTCTTCCTTTAGCTCCCCAGTCGATAAATTAACCCTTAGAATTTTGCCCATATAACCATACATGTTTTTTCAACCGCAATTGCAATTATGAATCATATTTTGGGAATATTTCTTTGAGGCTTTAAAAAGTTAAGCGTGACACAAGCGGGAACTCTTAAAATAACAAAGATGAGGATAAATTACTTACTCTTAAACTTAATAAAATATATTTAAACATGAAAATGAGAGATTTATGATGCTTTATGGTTCACAAGAATGGGCAGAAGCCTTTATGAAGGTAGTAAATGAAAGCGAAGGTTATGAAAAAGCTGCGAAAAATTGGGAAGGGGATTTTATCTTTGAAACATTACCAGATGGTCCTTTAACTGAAGGATTTAAAGTATATTGTGATTTATGGCATGGAAAGTGTCGTGATGCCTATTTAATCACACCCGATCGACCAGCTCCTGATAAGGTTGAATACGTCTATAGTGGTAAGTATAGCAATTGGTTAAAGCTTTTTGATGGAAAGATAGGTCCATTAAAAGGGATAATGCAGCGTAAATTTAAAGTTGATTGCAGTGCTAAATCTATGGCAAAATTGATGAGAGCTCTTAAAGCAGCTCAAGAACTTGTTGCATGCACGGCTGCAGTAGAAAATGTTGAGTATCCTTAAACGGGTGATGATTAAATGTGGGATTTTACATCTCCCAGAAAGTGTATCTTCGGTGAAGACGCGTTAGAATATCTTTCTGAGCTATCTTTTAAGCATGCATTTATCGTAACCGATCCTCTTATGCGGAAATTGCATTTATCAGCGATTAAACAGCACTTACAATGCAATATAACAATCTTTGACGAAATTCCTAGTGAACCAACGTTTCAAATCGTTCAGAAAGGAGCAGAATTATTAATTAAAACAAAACCTGATGTTATCATTGCTCTTGGTGGTGGTAGCGTTCTAGACTCTGCTAAGGGTATGTGGCCGATGTGGGCTAATCCTGAAGATGGATTAGATGCAATAGAAGGTCTAGATCCATTTAGAAGTCTGGAGCTTAGAAAAAAAACCAGTTGTATGTTAATAAACATTCCAACAACATCAGGAACTGGAGCTGATGTTACATGGGCAACTGTATTAACTGATAAATCGTCAAGTATTGAAAGAAAAGCATCATTCGGTAATCGTGAATTGGTTGCTGATATCACTATACTCGATCCTTCTTTAACTAAAACAATGCCAGTTAAGCTCATAGCAGGGACTGGAATGGATGCTATGTGCCATGCAATTGATGGTTATCTATCTACATGGAGAAATGATTTTTCCGATGCGCTTCTTCGTCATGCGTTCAAACTCCTTTGGGAAAATTTACCAATAGCAGTAAGTCAGGCAACTGAAAAAGGGGAAGCAGATTCTGAGATACGTGAAAAAATTCACAATGCGGCCACAATGGCTGGTTGGGGCTTTGGTAATTCTCAGATAATATTAGCGCATTCTCTTGGTCATAGTATAGGTGCTGCGTATAAGATTCCTCATTCAGTTATTATTGGTCCTGCTTGTTGGTATTCATTATCTTACAATAAAGACACAGAACCAGAAAGAATTGCTGATTTAGCTCGATTAGCTGGATTTAGTGGAAATTCAGATGAAGAATTATCCAATAAATTAATCGATGGATATAGAGATCTCTTAGATCAACTGAAGCTACCTGTTTCGCTTAAAGAAATGGGTATTTCAGAGGAGTTATTCAGTCAGAGGCTTGATAGCGCTATTGATTATGCCTTAAACGACTCTGGAACTCTTTCCAATCCTCGACCACTTGATTATGAAGATTATAAGAGAATTTTTAACTATATGTTTGAAGGAAAGGAGTTAGATTTTTAAGAATCTTCATCTCTCGCCGAAAAGAATTGAAATAAGTACAACATCAAAATGGTGAAAAAAATGGTAAACGAAGATCTACTGCGTACGTTGTTTGTAAAAAAATCGTTGAAGAATATAGAAGGTGGTTTTCAGATAGAAATGAAAAATTCAATATCTGATGCAACCATAATTGAATCTATAAAGTTTGAAATTAAAGGAGACGCAATTGAAGGCAAAGAGAAGTATAAAGACTTCATAGTAAAGATAGGTGATGAAACTGCTGAAAACAAAAAGATAAGTGAACAAACACCTGCTAATTTTAGTGTTAAGTCGAATGCTATACTTCAATTCAAGCGTGATACACCTCTTCCAGTTGGGAAATACAAAATAAGATTTACCCGACTCTTAACTCAAGAATATGGGGATATTCCTTTCTCTATGAAAGAGCGAATTCGTGAATAGGGATTCAAAAATGACAAAAGAGGATTCCCCGTCTGAAGAGGAGGTCAAATTCCGCCTTGTGGGTAAGATCAACTTATTTTTCATAATTTTGATCTTACTTTCTGCAATTCCCATTGGTATTGGATTTATTGGTATTTTCGATCAATTTGCTCAACCAGTTGTTCTTCATACAGGTATGACAGATGTTTATGATTTAGATGAAACAATTAATCTTGAAGCGAATACTCTTTACTATATTACTGTAGCACCACGTGATCCAGTTACAGCAGGTATTTTTACAACAAATTTAAGACTTTTCCAAGGAACTGAAGAAGTATACTATTATAATATCCAATATACAATAAAATCAGGGCAGAAAGGAATAATTTTATCGTTTGATCCCTTTATTTCAGATACTGAAGGATCTTACACATTGGACTGTACTATGACATTTCCAGCTACTTTTCATCCTTTCTATCTTAAAATACAGAAAGCGGCAGGGATAACACAAATTACTGGTTTCAGTGGAAGAGAAATACTAGAAATTGGTATGGTTATATTCCTTATTGTAATTATTGGCCTTATCATTGTTTCATTAATTGCCAGAACTAAACATACCGTCCGACTTGGTAAGTTTGCAGGTAGCTCAGAAACCTCTCAACAACCAAGTAAGTTTGTTTGGAAATCTAAGGATGAAAATGAGGACTCTTAATAGCAGAATTATATGTTAATTCAAAACTAAAAGTTGGAAATGTAGTATGGAAGATCAAAAACGCCTTTTTAGCGATGAAGAAATTCTAGAGTGGATTGTTAATATCACAGATGAAGAAATCAAATCTGTACACAAAAAAAGCCTCGTTCCGTTTT
>JAEOSP010000079.1 GCA_016840305.1 Candidatus Hodarchaeota archaeon | reverse complement strand
TCGTTGGTATAAGAATGGGGCATTACAGGGAAATTTAAATGATTCTTTATCTGTTGATTCAAGTTTAACACTCAAGGGAGATAATTGGTACTTTACTGTTGAACCTAGTGATGGGGACAGTTTTGGAACCTTGAAAACATCTTCTGTGCTGAATATTGAAAATACAGCACCATCTGCTAGTAATTTAGAAATCCTTCCAACAACTGTGAATACAGCAACTTCTATTACAGCTAATTATACCTTTAACGATCTTGATAATGATGGGCAAAGTGGTACAATTATCATTTGGTATAAAGACGGAGTTCTTCAGGGTTCCTTAAATGGATCAAGTGATGTAAAATCAGGAAATACTACTAAAGGAGAAGAGTGGCATTTTAAGGTACGCCCTTCAGATGGCACTGATGATGGACTTTGGTATAGTTGTCCTGTGAATGTCACAATTGGAAATTCAATACCATCAGTTAGTAATCTAGCAATTAATCCCAGCTCTCCTGATTCTACAGATGATCTATCAGTGACTTACGACTATTTCGACATCGATTCAGATCCTGAAAGTAGTTCAGAAATCCTTTGGTATATGAATGGGAGTTTACAAGGGCAGTTGAATGATTCAGTCCTCGTTCAGTCAGGAAATATAACGAAAGGGCAGATTTGGCATGTAAAAGTACGTGTTTTTGATGGAACTAATTTTAGCACTTGGATGAGTCTTTCAACAAATGTTACCATAGAAAATTCTCCTCCTGTTATATCTGATATCCGTTTAAATGGATATAATGGGCCTACTCAAATTAGTGATACAGATGATCTTGTAGGAAGTTACGTCTATACAGATGCGGATAATGATCCTCAGATTAACGTATCTAGAGAAATTTACTGGTACAAAAAAGGTCAAGCTGAATCCTCATTTTACCTCCAAGTGCATCTTAATCACACGCTTACTGTGGAATCAGACAATACTAGTGTGGGAGATATTTGGTATTTTGTTATCCGAGTTTTTGATGGTACTAGCTATAGTACCAGTGAAAGCTCACCTTCAGTTAGTATTGGAGTTCCTCCCAATAGCCTTCCAGAGGCTCAATTTCTTAATATTACTCCTTCTCTTCCAATCACAACTGATAGCTTATTTATAAACTGGACTTTTATTGATGCGGATTCGGGTGATAATGAATCAGGTTCAATGTATTTTTGGTATCGTAATGGGGTACTTATGCCTGATTATAATGGGTTGCAGACCCTTCCTGCCTTCGCTACTACTAAAGGTGAGATTTGGCATGTTAAGGTTCGCCCTCGCGATGGGGTTGACTTTGGACAATTAGTGAGTGTTCCAATTAATGTTACAATTGGTAATATTGCTCCTGAAGTTAGTAATTTGCAAATTACTCCCTTTAGTGCCATAACTGGTAATGATTTATCCATTAGTTACATCTTTTCAGACATCGATGGGGATGAAGAATCAGACAGTGAAATTATATGGTATATTGATGGTGTTCTTCAAGGTTCACTGAATGATTCTATGTCTATAAGTTCAAGTTCAACAATTAAGGGTCAAATCTGGCACTTCAAGATTCGTCCTTCCGATGGAACTGCTTTCGGAATTTGGACTAGCTGTTCTATTAACGTAACCATTGGGAATACAGAACCTTCATCTACTTCCTTGGCAATAACGCCTACTGATCCAAAAACAGGTGAGGATTTAACAGCTAATTATGTTTTTTCTGATCCAGATACCATTGCAGGGGATGTAGAGGGCATATCACTTATTCAATGGTTCAAGAATGGAATATCGCAAACCATTTATGAAAATCAAACAATTGTCCCCTTCTCAGTAACCCTGAAAGGAGAAAATTGGTGGTTTGAGGTAACTCCGTTTGATGGGACTGATTATGGAGCTAAAAAGATCTCTGCTGTAATAACTATTAAGAATATGACTCCAAGTGTGAGTAATATCCAATTTAATCCAAGTGAACCAAAAACTGGGACTGATCTTACAGTTTCCTACAGTTATAATGATGTAGATTCTGACACAGAGGGAGGAACAACTATCTTATGGTTTAGAAATGGTATTAGTGAACCCTCCTATGAAGATATGAAAACGGTAGATGGCGCAGTTTTAGTAAAAGGAGATTTATGGAACGTATCAATCAAAGTTTCAGATGGCTCAGATTATTCAGCTTGGTTAAACGACAGTGTATTGATTGTAAATACTCCGCCCACAATTATTACTGACTCAGCTGAGATTTTTGAACCAGCTCTTGGATTAATTACAACGAGTTCCCTTCTTGCCATGTGGAGTTCTTATGATGCGGACGGAGACTCAATTATTGATTATAAAATCACATGGGAAAATCGATCAGGTGGACCGTTTGTTGAACAATCTATTCTAGCAAATTTCACTGAAGTACCAGCAATTTATACCCAGAAAAATCAAGAATGGCGTTATAAAATACAAATTTTCGATGGTATTGCTTGGTCCCTCCTTACTAACTCATTTGTAAGTGTTATTAAGAACTCTGAACCGATTGTTGAGAATATAACTCTTTCAGGTGGATATACTACAGTAGATCCTATCACGCTAGTTTATGATTTTTATGACGCAGATGGAGATCCTGATCAATCAGAAATTTTATGGGGGATATTTCATCTTTCGCCTCCTTTCATATTTCAGTCTGGAACAACTGTTTTACCAGATTCAGAATTTGCTGCAGGTGATTTAGTCTGGGTAGAAATAACTCCTGACGATGATGATGCTAGTACAGGCCAAGGTGAACCTGTTGATACTTCTAAACAGACTGGTATTGGAAAACAAATTCAGGTTGGTAATACTGCTCCTCAGATTAATACCACATTAGGCTATCCAACTATTCTTGCAGACCACCCAACTGGAACTGACATATATACTGCTCAGCATTCATTATATGTTAATTATTCTGATTTCGTTTACGATATTGATACAGGTGAAGGAAGTTCTATTTTTGGAGTAAGCTATACCTCTAATGAAAATATCTATTATAACACTGTAAATTTAGTCGTAGGAACACAATATCGATGGTATAAATTCAATACTGAAACGAGTAAGTATGAGCTTCAAGGATCTTTAACTGGGATGATCATTGATTATTATTATTTGCACCGTAATGATCAATGGATTGTAAGTGTTCACCCATGTGATAATTACGGGTATTATGGTGTTTGGGTAAACTCAACTCCCGTTTTGATAGGTAATAGTCTTCCTCAAGTTCTTGGATTTGATTGGTCAACAGGTTATCCCACAACCTCTGATGATTTATCTTTCTCCTTTGATTATTTTGATTATGATGGAAATCCAAAGGTTGAGAGTCAAACCTTGATTCTTTGGTATCTAAATGGTGTTTTGCTTCAAGGAACTGAAAATTATACTCTCTTGTCTCACACTTATTTTGTTAAAGGTGATACAATTTCGGTAATTTTCCGCCCCTCTGATGGAACTAATTGGGCTGCAAGAAATTATACAAGTAATGAGTTTGTAGGATTGCTAGTAATTGAGAATTCTGCTCCGACAGCAACCAATGTTACGTTAACTCCTTATACCGCTTTTACTTCAAACATTCTTGTACTTAATTGGTCATATATAGATGCAGATAATGATCCCGAGAGCTCTAATTATCTAATTGAGTGGAGACGTTCAGGAGTGGTGGCTCCTGAACTTGAAAATCAAACTATAATTCCTACAAATTATACTAACAAAGGAGAGACATGGCAGGCATATATTCGGGTATATGATGGTACAGATTATAGTACTATTTGGTATTCTACTAATAATGGAATGGTTGTTGTAATCGAAAATTCTCAAATGATAATTACAGATATTAAATTCTTAGATATTGAATCTACAACTACAATTGCTGATAAAGATCTTATAATTGAGTGGAATACCAGTGATGTTGACAATGACGGTCAAGTCGATTATGAAATCTACTGGTATTGTGATAATGGAACTGGAAATTATTCCTATAAATCAGAATATAATACTCACCTTCATACTATTCCTCAATTCAATCTCATCAAGGGACAATTTTGGTATTGTATTACTCGAGTATTTGACGGAGAAGACTGGTCTATAAATATGACCTCTCCAGTCATTGCAATAATCAATGCAGCTCCAGAAGTATCAAATTTACATTATGTATTTGATCCTTTCAGAAGTCAAGTCGAACCTGACATACGAGTTGATGAATTTTATGTGGAAGACGAAGATATCGTCATTTCCTACTCTTACTTCGATATTGATAATGATAGTACTCAAACAAAAGCTCAATGGTTCAAAATTGTTAATAACTCAATCATAGAGATGAAGATCTATGAAAATACTAGTATAATCCCCGCATCAGCTACTATAATGGGTGAAAAATGGTTCTGTATGATTACAGCTTATGATGGATATCTTAGTGGAGTATCATATAATTCAACCATCATATCTATTTTCAGTCGTCCTGAATATGATTCTTACACAATAATCCCTGGTATTTCAACTGAGGGAGATTTCCTTATTTCTATTCCTGTATCCGATTCTTCCTTTGGAGTCGCTGAAGTAGAATTAATTACAACATTTTATGATAACACAAGCAAAATATGGCCTGCTTCGAAAGTGGATGGAGAAAATTGGGCTGTAGCTTTTAATTTAGATGATCTTATATATTTAAATACAAATATGAGTGTAGTAGTGAAATCTATCTCTAAGGTTTTGAATACTACTTATGAAATTTATTCCATTCATTCATTTTCGTTCATATTAGAAGATAAAGCCCCTCCCCGGGTACTAGATGCCTATTTTGATTGGAATAATGCAATAAATCCTACAAATCTTACTTTTGAAGCGATAATTCAGGAATTTGGAAGCGGTATCGATGAAGTTGAATTAATTTATTACTTCAGATCTGCGGAACACTCTGAGGGAAATGGTGCATCTATTACCCAAATAAATCCTGATCAGGCAATTATGAACTTGAAAGATTATAATACGTCTGGAAATTACTATATATATGAAATTACGGTAAAATTCTTCCATAATAATACTGATACAGAAATTATTTATTGGATATCTACTACAGATAAAGCAGGAAATACAGCTCCTCTTGCATTTGATATTCGAGACAATTCTCAACGAATCGAAGAACAGAGATTTATTTATACACCTCCTGGTCTTCCAGAGTGGGTTCTATTAGTCTCCGGTTTAATAATTTGTCTTATTTTTGTAGGTGCTGTTGTTTATGTCAAATTTATTCGTAAACCTGAACTAGTAGGTTTGGACAAAGAACTAGTATTAAACAAGATCAGTGAAATTTCTGAAACAGAAGTGATGGATTCATTGGATCATCAT
>JAEOSP010000078.1 GCA_016840305.1 Candidatus Hodarchaeota archaeon | reverse complement strand
CATAGCTGCACGCATCGCAATTATTACCACAGTAAATCCAAAAGTATGGCACAAAGGTAAAATGGATAAATTGACACCTGTACCCGCAGCTGACTCCAATTCCTCTAGTGGTTCTTCTGAATGATATATAGTTTGAAGGACATCAGACACCAAATTTGTGTGCGTTAACATTACACCTTTAGGTAACCCAGTCGTACCTCCCGTGAATAATAATGCAGCGACATCATTATCTGGATCAAAGTCTACATCTGGTTGTTTAGGAGCTACACCATTTATGAATTCTGTTAGAGTTAATGCATCAGGTTTTCCCTCCTCGGAAGCAATTATTATTACTTCAGGAACATCAACTTCTTTTCTGGTTTTCTTAATAGTCCTGTAATTAGCTCTAGTGACAAATATAGCTTTAATATGACCAGATTCGCGGACAATATGAGTCACGTCAGGCTCTTTAAGAAGAGGATTAATTGGTACTGCAGAAGCTCCAGTCTCTAAGATTCCTAAAACACAAAATAAGAATTCAGGACAATTTCCTGACATTATACCAACTGCGTCTCCTTTCCCGATTCCCGATTTATACAATGCATTCGCAATCCGATCCGCATAATTTACTACTTCCCGATAAGTATACTTCTTATCTGTTGGTTTATGAAACACGCACACATTATTGGGAAATTTATTAGCAGATTGCTTTATAAACTCATGAACTGGGATAGGATCAAATTTTATTGTTTTAGGTACGGTTGCTGGACGATGTTTCAGCCACACTCGATTTGGATCTACATACGGGGAATCAGTTTCGTAATCTACAATTGGTTCCCACTCTGAATAGTCTTTCATTTTTCTTTCATCTTTTATTTTTTGATTTGAGTTTTGAATTATATTAAAACTGATAATTTTTTTTTCTTTTTATTATTTATATACTTAATTACCAATTATTTTATTCTCTGTATTGTCAAATCTCTTGGAATGGTCCTATTATGAAACTTAATCAAACTAAAGTACTTTCTAAAGCTGAAATAGAAGCAATCGATTCGGCCACAATTGAATTATTTGAAACGGTCGGCATTAAAATTGAATGTGAAGAAACCCGTAAATTACTTCAAGAAAATGGAGCGTTACTCGAAAAAGATTCTGATTTTGTAAAATTTCCGGAATCTTTAGTGAAGGATCAGTTAAAGTTGGTTCCAAGTTCTTTTAAATTATACGGTCCAGATGGGACATATAATTTTGAGGTTACTACTCAAAGCACCAACTTTTCCACGATTGGAGCTCCTGTAAAAATGAATGATCCCACAAGGAAAAAAGGGGTAAGAAAATCTGTGTTACAAGATACTATAAATCAAATGCGAATTGTTGACCGCTCAGAACATATTTCGGCATCACAAATCGATTTTTGGCCGAGTGATGTTAAGTATACTACTATACATGTTATTTGCTTGTATCATTGGATGAAAAATTCGCATAAACCCTATGGGCACGGAGTTTTTGGGAAGGTGGCCAGTCAAGATTCTATTAATTTTACTTCTATTCTTGTGGGTGGGGAAGATGAGCTAATTAATCGACCACGATTATTTGGCATTTTTAATCCTACCAGCCCTCTACAATTACCTAAAATAATGACTAATGGTCTTAAGGTATTTACAAAGTATAAACAACCGGTTATCATCGCCCCGGAAGCTTTAGGTGGCACCTCTGCTCCTGTTACACTTGCCGGGCTTTTAACTCAAACTAATGCTGAAATTCTTGGAGGGATAATTCTTGCTCAGATTTTAAATCCTAAATCACCAGTATTTTATGGCTCAGTTTCACACACTACTGATATGCGATCTGGAAATTCTGCGATAGGGGCAATTGAAACAGGGCTTATTACCACTGGAATATCCCAATTAGCAAAATTTTATAATATTCCAACAAGAGCCTTAGCTGGAGTAACCGACTCAAAATGTTTCGATATTCAAAATGGATTTGAAAGATTCCTAACCCTAATGTTCGCAGCTCAAGCTGGCATTAATTTTATCACGTGTGCTGGAACTTACGAGGCAACGCTCGCGGGTGCATTGGAACTAACTGCAATAGATAATGAATTGGCAGGAATGGTCGAGAGAGCATTTGACGGTATAGAAGTTAATGAAGATTCTATTGGATTGGATGTGATTAAAAGGGTGGCGTCAAGTACTCAGAAAGGTGTAAGTTTCTTAGGAGAAAAGCATACCAGGAAATATATGAAGAAAGAGTTGTATATCCCTAAGCTAGTCGATCGAAACCGAAGAACCTCTTGGATTAAGAAAGGAGCAAAAGATATAGTTGCAAAGGCAACAGAAAAAGTGAATGAAATTCTCCAAAACTTCAAGGAATATGAAATACCTGCTAAAATAGATATTAGTTTAAAAAAATATTTGAAAGAAGTTGATGAAAGAACATTGGAATATTATATAAAAGAAGAAGGAATTTCAGCAACTAGTGTTTCTGTTGTAGAAGGGGTAGAAATCAAAGCCGATAAGAACTAAAATTTCATCCATCAAACATTTTTATATATTAAAGTCTAATTATCAATATCAAGAAAATTTTGAAATCAATGATAAATAGATGATAAATCTTGAAACGT
>JAEOSP010000695.1 GCA_016840305.1 Candidatus Hodarchaeota archaeon | reverse complement strand
CGTATAAATACCAGCCGATAACGATACTTAAGGTGCTTTGTGAGAAGTTTAGGGAGAAAAAGGCTCGAAAAAGTCTAGCTAAACAGTTGTTTAGCTTGTTAAACCTAAACTTTTCTTCTTCTTTCATTAAAGATGTGCTTCAACATATTACTCGTGAAACTTATTAACCCCCAAGTTATAAAACAAATTTTCTTGTGAGAATAGTTTTGTTAACCAGATAGTGATTCTTAAATGAGAACTGTAATCATTGTACAATTGTTATTTTGTTAGGAGTTAATTGACATTTGGTCCCACATCTTATTGCCTTTTTTGGAGCTGACGGAACAGGGAAATCTACTCATGCAGAATCTTTAACTAGCTATCTGAAATCAAACAGAGCCAAAGTTAAAAGAGCTTGGATTAGATCGCCTCACACATTGGCATATCTCGTATCGGTTTTTTTTGTGAAAATCGGTTTTTATAGGACAGTTTCAAATCCTTATGGAGAATCAAAGAAATATCCAGCAGTTCATATTAATTGGCCAATCCGATGTTTTTGGTCTCTACTTGAATTCGTAAGTGTGATTCCAGTTATAATAACAAGACTGTATCTTCCTCTTCTTTTTGGTTATTCGGTAATAGCTGACCGGTTTATGGCGGATACCATTATTACAATCGCATATTATATTAATAGTTTAAGATTCTTACGAAGTTTTACTGCTAAAATATTGCTGTTGCTTATCCCAAGAAACAGTGTTTTAATACATCTTGATTCAGATTATCCAACATTATTGAGAAGAAGAGGCTCTGAAGTCGAGGCACCTGATTTTATTAAATTTCAGAGGAAAGGATATAAACTGATTGGAAATCATTTAGATGCAACATTAATAGACACGTCCAAATTCAGCATTGAGCAAACGTTCTCCCAAATTGTTAGTCATCTTCGATGCGAACAAATCATATTGTAACATGGTTCGTTATATTGCTTGAATGAATTAGGGAAGAGTCTTTCTAAATTCAAAAACCTCTGGAAAATAAAGATTCTTGGGAGAAATAAAAATGGTTAATGAAACAAGTGGAGTATCAACAACAATGTTCATTGGAGGCATAGTTATTGCTATCCTGATTTCCAGCTCTATTTCAGTGGTAATTTTAACTCAATTAAGTGTTGGAATTCAGGGAGAGCCTGGACCGGAGGGACCAAAAGGTGATACGGGAGATACAGGGCCTGAGGGATTGCAGGGTCCTCAGGGAGAGCCTGGACCGGAGGGACCAAAAGGTGATACGGGAGATACAGGGCCTGAGGGACCACCTGGAATAATTGAATTTGAATACACAGGAAATATTTCTGTTCCAGCAGCTTCTTTCGTGCCTTATTCCCCTGATCCTTTTTTCAATGAAGGCTTCCTTCTCACTAATAATGATCCATCAACAACTGGAGAATTTCGTGCCGGGGTTCAGCTTCCTCAAGGAGCTTCGATAACTAGATTGATTGCTTATTTCTCCGATGAGGGCCCAGAGACGATTAGTTGTATATTGAACAGAGCAGGTTCAACTGGTATTAGTTCTCTTCAGGAAATGGCAAGAATAGATTCATCGGGTCTTTCAGGAGATAGTTACAATTTAACTTCGGTAATAAGTTATCCAGTAGTTGATAATAACAAATATTTCTACTACTTGGAGTTATTTTTGCCACCTGATGAGGGCCTTGCGTATTATTTCTATTATGCACTCATAGAATGCGAATATTCAACATAGACTGCCAAATCCTATTCTTTGGTTCATTTGGTACAACTTAATGTTAAATAAACTTCGGATTATGTTCTATCACTTGTAAAATAATTGTTTCAGGCGTTAAGAGTCTCCTATTTTTCATGCGCGCACGCAATGCATATTTATGAGATTTAGTGTATCATCCAGACTGTTAGAAAAAAACTAAATTACATTATTGATGGTGTATTGACCATGCCAAGTGTCCGCTCGAAACCACGTATTATTACGTTTCTGGGACCTGTCGGAGTTGGTAAGTCTACACAAATTATACTTCTTGAAGACTATCTCAGATCAGAGAATATTCGGGTTGTAAAGACTTTCATCAAATGTAGTCATATTTTTGCTTATATTCTGCTGAGAGCTTTGTTGTATCTGGGCGGCTCTGAGGCGGTCGTATATCAAGATGAATTTAGGAAAATGTACCCGCGAAGAGAACTTTTTAAAAAACTTTTTCCTTTATTGTCTTTCATTGATATGGTTAGTATCGCTATCAAGTTTTTCTTCAGGGTTTATATACCCTCATTATTAGGTTTTACGATTTTGATTGAAGAAGGATTGATAATGACTTTGCATAATTACCTTGTCGTTTTTCCTTTCTTTTTTAACTCGAAACCCAAAGCTCTGCCATACATTTCAAAATTACTCAATTGGAGTATTAGGAAAAATCAT
>JAEOSP010000694.1 GCA_016840305.1 Candidatus Hodarchaeota archaeon | reverse complement strand
TTTATTCCCTGAATTACCATTTATAAGTCTTTTGTAGCTAAAATTAAGGTGATTTTCCCATAGTTGAAGTTACGTTAGTACTGAAAAAAAAAGAAATTCGATCAGAAAAAATTTATAAGAAACTGAGCCAAAATTTATCGAAGATTAATGTTAAATCCTGCAATAACCTCAGAATACGAATCTAAAGTAGTATGCGACGGACCTTGCCACGTGTGCAAGCATAAACGAGAAAAGGATGTCTCCACTGAAGGACAGGATACTATATACTATTGTAGGAACTGTCAGGAAAAATACCTATGTACGGATGTTCTTGGAAGGGATAGAAACAGTTCAGAATTTTTATGTCCAAAATGTAATAGTACAATGGCTGAAATTACAGTTGAGAGAGCCCAGCAACTAGGATTGGCATATGGACTCCGTCAGATGGTTTCAAATGTTCAATCTATCGATCAATTAAGGAAAACATGGTTTTTCTCATCAGAGCGGACAATAATCTCAAAAGAATTTGTTACAGACTTGATTAATTATGAACAGCTAGAAACACCTCAGATTCTTGACCTTTTATTCCATTCTGATTTACGTATTGAATCTGAAGATCTGGTACGAGAGAAAAAGGCCCTTTTATGGGAGATTTACTCTAAAAAACCTAGCATCATTAAATCAATCCATAATTCATTAATAACACAAGGTCAACGTAAAGGTGATTTGACTATTAGGGCATTAGTGAACTACAAATCCTTAGGGTGTGTTTATGCTAGTGTTATTGTACCACCACCAATAGCTGGTACAGTGGACATAATTGGTATAGATCAACAAGGGGGATTAGTATGGATAATTGTGCAAGAATCCAAAATAGATGAACAGCTTATGAACTCTATTATGAATGAGATTCTAAGTATCCCACCTTTGGAATACATGGGAGTGGAAAGAATTATTGTTTTAACCCAAAAATGGATTTGGATGGCTGCTGAAATCGCCAGACGTCAGGGACGAATTAATACACGATGGCACCAAATACAACTTGAGTTGGTTGAAGAAGACGCTCTAGGAAACCACAAGTTTATCTAAGCTAGTTATGAACATCTTCTCTAAATAGGGAAATTGAAGATTTACCAAGATAAAGGCTTTGAATAATTCATAACGAATACAAAACGAAGCGATAAGCATCATTTAGTAGTCTTACACCAAGAAAAAAGGAAAAGAGTCATTAATTCAGATTAGTTATCTTGCTCTAATCGGAAATAAGGCATTATTTAATTGAAAAACTTTATATGAACAAACCCAGAATGATATACAAGATTAACTTAAAGTAAAGTTTATTAGAGTGTCATTGAAAAGAGACAATGAAAACTAATAGAAGTCACGAAATAAACTGTAATCAACTGAGGTCATGTAATGAGTTTTCTAATGAAAATAGTATTGGCTGGCGACGGTGCAGTAGGAAAAACAGCTCTTAGAGAGCGATTTTTGGGAAAAGGATTTTCGAGCAATTATATGATGACAATCGGAGCGGATTTTGCCCTCAAAGAGTCAATCATAAGGGAGAAATCGATTAAATTTCAAATTTGGGATCTTGCAGGCCAACCTAGGTTTGGCACTGTTCGGTCTGTTTATTATTACGGATGTCTTGGCGCCCTATTAGTTTTCGATGTTACTCGACCTGACACCTTTACCAATCTCGAATCCTGGATTGATGAAATATTCAAACACAATGGTAAGAATGAAATTCCTGTTGTATTATTAGGAAACAAGGTCGATCTTCGTGATCAATTTCCAAATCATGTTACAGATGCACAAGCAGAGGAATTTGCAGCCAATCTAAGCGAGAGAACTGAAAAAGTTGGTTTTCCCGTCAGATATATGCCTACCTCAGCAAAATCTGGTTTAAATGTTTCAGCTGCCTTCGATGCATTAGGTAACGTCTATCTTGATTATGTTGAAGCCCAACAATCGTAAGAATAGATGATTCCCCTTTTTTCCTCTTTTTGTTCTTTTTCAAGCATTTTTTTTGCTCTTAAGGGTACTTTCCTGTAAATAACTTTGAATTAATCTCCCATTATCCCCTAGATAACTAATAAAAAAAAAGCCGGTTCTGAATTAAGTTAAATCTTAATATCATCAATCGAATTGACAATTTTTACTCCATCTATGTTCAGAATGGTTGCTTGTCCCATCAACAACAGAATATATCTTACACTAGCGTATTTTGCGTATCCTTTTGTGATAAAAGCTATCGTATCAACCTCAGAATCGTCCATAGCGAACCAAATGGCAATACGTTTCTTTCTGATACTCCCTTTTTCAGCTAAAATATCAATTGGGGTTGCTTCAGTTTCTACAGCACGCTCATCTTCTTTAATCTTGTATCCTTTATCAGAAAAACGAGCAAAAAGTTCTTTCTTTAGAATACTTGCTTTGATTTCACCTGCTTTACGTAAGTACTTTTCATGTTCAAATTGTTGGCCAAGACGTTGGAATGCACCTGCCATTTTGCGATATACTCTAAATAGGGGGTCTATGGCTGAATCTTTGGCAATTGATTCTAATGTTTGTAATTGTGTCAACGACATAAGCAGGTGACTAAGTGCTTCCTGATCCTTCTGACCAACAATTTTTGCATCGCCGAGATTTTCTTGAATACCAGCTTCTAATATTAATTTGTTCTCCATTCCTCCCATTTCCTCCTCGGATTGGGCCTGAATAAATGTTAATGCATTTGTAAGTAATTCTGAAGCTTGATCGGCTTTCTTTTCGACAATTAACGTCTTGGCTTCTTTTATAGCATGAACGATGTCCAAAGTTAATACCTCGTTGTTATAAAAATATTTCTAATTATCTAGTTCAATTATTAGAATTAATTTATATCGACTTCCACTTCAAATTTATTGTCTATTTACGATTTTCTAGTAACCATATAATGAATTTATTGCTCACTTCCCACATGTGGAGGGACCTAACTATGGAGTAGAAGAAATAAAAAACTACTTCGTAAATCATTTTATTGTGGAAATAGGTTACCACTCGTTTACTAGTTAATGAGCTACGATTTGAGAAATTTGTGTTAAATAATGCTCAACACTATGTTTAGGTGCTAGCGAAACCATCAAAATACGATCAGCATCTAGTGCATACAGAAGCATTATATTATTTTTACCTGTAACAGCAACACTTTGGCAAGGTGTACCTAAAATTTTTGTTGGTAAGCTTAATGCAGAGGAAACTGCTGCAAGCTGAGCTGAATCAACATCTAAACTCGAAAGTAAATCAGTAAGAGGAACACCTGCTGAAGATAGCAATAAAATGGCACTTGCTTCTGGGATAGCACGTTGTAATTTCTCTATGAGACTATCTTCAATATCTAAAGTCTTAACAATAGCGTTAACTTTAGCTACTGCTTCTCTTGAGCGTTTTATCAAATCATCTATTGGGGGTCGTGGTTCGAAAGATGTCTTTGGTAGGGAAATTGTTAATATCAAAACCGTGTTTCCTTCTCTGGAAGCTAAGATAATTGAATCTTCTTGAAAAACGATATATTCTTTTACCTTATCCTCTAAGGTTGACTCCATAAAGCCATTTGATATTGATAGGGCGCTAGAAATTGCCGCTGGAATAATAAATAATTCATCACCCAACTCTATACTGTCTCGTTTTTCTCCGAAAATGGGAGATCCATCTATTGTGGAAATTAAGACTTGCTGAATGTAATGATCTTCAAAGAGGTTTTTTGCTATATCAGCAATCTCTGGAATATTTTTCAATTTTTTATCACCACTAATTACATTGGCTAGTTAAGTAGTAATGAAATTTAAAAAGATAGCTTTTCATAAAAAGAGATCAATGAAGATTAACAAAGTTTCAAAAGGATTATACTTGGATTTTGAAGAAAAGAATGAAAGAAAGGTTTTTTACAGCCTTCTATTCTTTATTCTTAACTGGAGCTTCTTCCCCATACAGAGGTTGGGAATATGTCCCCTTTTTATCTATTTTCATTGCTTTATCAGTTTTTTCAACTGATTTAATAGCGCTAGATTCCATTTCAAGCATTGCACGAATAGCATCGATATTTTCAGGGATAGGTATGGATTCCATATGAACATCGTAAACTAAGAGAAGATTGTTTCTGGAATCAATATTCAAAGTCTCTTCCCAGATGAATACTTCAGGTCTATCATATCGAGGTCTCCCTAAATCCCTTGCCCATTCAACTAACTGCGCGGAATCAAATAATCCATGTTTACCTAGTTCGATTAAGATACGTGGAGTCTTTTTGAACATATCAATTACCTCTTGTCGAGTAGGGCTTTTTTCAAGTTCAATTTTGACCATATGAACATGTGAAATTGTCCAGCTACCTGCAATTGCCAAACTACTAATTTTATTCTCCATTTCTGGCATAACTGTAATAACATCCGGGCCATGATGTGAAGGACCTAACACTGGGGTAATAGCATTAATCGGACCACGATTTGTTCTTGCAGGATCACCTGCACGACGCGCTAAGGCAACAAATACATCAGAAACACCGAAATTTTTGCTTACTGTGCTTATTATACGAGTTAACGCGGTTGTATTACAAGAAACAACTCGGGTTTGATCCGTACCGAGATGAGAATAGTAATTTCCAAATGTGCTAAAGCTTCGATTAAGTAAAGAATGCTTTTCGCCACCTTGAACAATACTTTTGACATTAGCATCTGTGTACATGGGAAAATTCTGTTCAGGAACACCAGATGGTGTGCAATCAATGACAAGATCACATTGCTCAACCATATCATCCAAATATCCAGCAATTTCAAATCCCGCCTCTCGCATTTTCGGTTCGAAATCAGGTACACTGCAATAAATCGGATATCCCCTGGTTTCTGCTATACTCAATCTAACATCAGAAATGATGTCAGCTACACCGATAAGTTTCATATCGGATTGCGCTTCAACTGCATCTGCAATTCGTTTACCGATTACTCCGTATCCAACTACGCCAATCTTTGCCTGTGTTTTAGCCATTTACTATTCCTTCCCTTGATCTTCAATTTTTTTGAGGGCTTTCTTTCCTATATCGGTCAGATAGAACATCCTTACAACAGATTGTCCAGATATTTCAATGTTTGTTTGCCCTAAATAATCCAGTGTCTTTCTTATTACTGCAACATCATGGTCTACATAGCCAGATGCTTCTAACCATCCTAGTGAAAGTAAAACTTTTTCCATTGGCAATTCTGACTTTTCCATGATCTTTTTATATGGTACACCGCGAATCGTTGCTGTAGTGTGAAAACCACGGAAAAATTCTTCTGGATTTTTTAAAACAAGGATAACTTTCTTTTGATCTTGATTTAATTCTTCATTCTTCACCTTAAATCATCACCATTCTTCTCTAGTATTTGGTTAAAC